>JBFWIY010000104.1:0-7687 GCA_050255855.1 Desulfovibrionaceae bacterium | reverse complement strand
GTACTTGGACTGGAGGTCCTGGATGTACTTGCCGTCCATGTACATCCAGCCCAGGGGGGCGACGCCCTCGGTGCGGAAGCTGTGGCCCTCGAAGATGTACTTGATGCCGTGCTTGAGGGCGGCGCGCAGGTGCACCTCGGCCAGGGCGATGTCCGTGATGCCGTCCAGCTCCTTGGCCCCGGCCCGGAAGAAGGAGCGGTAGATGTCGTCCACCTCCTCGTTGTCCACCACGTAGGTGTAGAGGTCGGTGTCCAGGGCGTCGAGCACGTTGCGGATGTTCAGGGTGGCCACATCCGAGTTCCAGGTGTTGTCGTAGTGTACGGCCAGGGGGCGCAGGCCGAGCTTCTTGGTGAGGTACAGGGTGTAGGAGGAGTCGCACCCCCCGCTCACCCCCACCACCACGTTGTACTTGCGGCCGCGGCTCTCCTCGTTGATGCGCGCGGCGAGCTGCTCCATGTGGGCCCAGCCCTGCTCCCCGGTGGGGTACTGGCGGTCCAGCTCGTCCCACTGGTGGCAGTAGTTGCACACCCCGTGTTCGTCGAAGGTGATGTTGGGGGTGTCCTCGTCGTAGACGCAGCGGGTGCAGCGGCGCTTGTCGTCGAAGCCCTTGCCCCATTCGGTGATCCACGATTCAGTGCGCATGCGGTGTCTCGCTTTCGGGGCGGCGCTCCAGTGCCGCCTTGAGGGTTTGCTTGGCCGGGAAATTGATGAGCACGGCGCGGTTGGACGCCTGGTAGACCACCATGCTGCCCACGGCCAGGGCCGAGGCCCCGGCCTCGAACACCGCGCGGCGCAGGTCCTCCACCCCGGCGGCCCCGCCCGAGGCGATGACCGGCACGTCCACGGCCTCGGCCACCTGGCGGGTGAGGTCCAGGTCGAAGCCGGAGAAGGTGCCCTCGCGGTGGATGGCGGTGATGAGGACCTCGCCCGCCCCGGCGTCCACCAGGCGGCGGGCCAGGGCGTCGGGGCGCTCGGCGAGCTTGGTCCGGCCGCCGTGGGTGTAGACCCGGTAGCCCCCGAGCAGGCCGGGCTTGGCGTCGATGGAGGCCACCACGCTCTGGCTGCCGAAGCGCTTGGCCACGGCGGTGATGAAGGACGGGTCCTCGGCGCCGTGGGTGTTGATGACCACCTTTTCCGCGCCCAGGGCCAGGACGCGGGCCACGTCGTCCAGGGTGCGCAGCCCCCCGCCGTAGGTGAAGGGCATGAAGCACTCCCCGGCGATCTCGGCCAGCAGGTCGAACTGGATGGGCTTGCCGTGGGGCGTGGCCTCGATGTCCAGGAAGACCAGCTCGTCCACCTCCAGCTCGTTGAAGATGCGCACGGTGTTCACCGGGTCGCCCACGTACTTGGGCGACTTGAAGCGGACCGTCTTGACGAGGCCCCAGTCCTTGAGGAGCAGACACGGCATGACTCGGGTGCGCAGCATGTCATTGCTCCAGGAAGTGTTGCAGCAGCCGCATGCCGTAGCGGTGGCTCTTTTCCGGGTGGAACTGGGTGCCCCAGATGTTGGCGCACTCCACGGCGCTGGCGAAGTCGTAGCCGTGCCGGGTCCACCCGGCTACGTGGGCCGGGTCGTCGCACTCGGCGTGGTAGGAGTGGACGAAGTAGAAGGAGATTTCCTCCTCCGGGCGGCCGAACATGCGCGACCCGGGCGTGGGCTCCACCGTGTTCCAGCCCATGTGCGGCACCTTGAGCCCCGGGGCTTCGGCCGTGCGGAAGCGGACGATGCGGCCGGGCACCAGCCCCAGCCCGGGCTCGGAGCCCTCCTCGCTGTCCGGGAAGAGCAACTGCATGCCCAGGCAGATGCCGAGCACCGGGATGCGCCGTTCCAGGGCGGCCTCGCGCAGGACCGGCTCCAGGCCCAGGCTGCGCAGGCTGCCCATGCCCGTGTCGAAGTGGCCCACCCCGGGGAGGATGAGCTTGTCCGCCGCGGCGATGTCCGCCCGGTCGTCGCTCACCCGCACCTCGCCCGCCCCGATCTTGGCCAGCATGTTGCGGATGGAGCCGAGGTTCCCGCAGTGGTAGTTCACGATGACCAGCATGGCGCAGCTCCGGGTCGGAGGGGGCGGGGGGTCACAACAGCCCCCGCAGGCGTTCGAGCAGCGGATGGGCGGAGGCGAACACGTTGCCGTCCCGTTCGATGCGGTCGTCCCGGTAGAGGTAGAGGGCGAACTCGTAGGGGGCGAAGTCGTGGCGCAGGGTGAAGCGGTGGGTGAGCCCGGCCACCATGGCCAGGAGCCGGTCGAACCGGGGGTGGAAAGAGATGTCGAGCTCAAAGTCCACCAAGGGGCTCAGCAGGTTCAGGGCCACGCCCTTGACGGACATCTCGAACATGGTCCGGAGCATCCGCTCCAGGTAGACGTAGTTGTCCATGCCTTCGAGCCGGTAGTTGAGGGTGCCGGAGCAGAACACCCAGTCGAAGCGCTCGGCCATGGACTGGTCCAGCAGGGCCCCGAGGCGGATGTCCAGGTCCGGGTGCTTGGCCCGGGCGGCCTGCACCGTGTCCGGGGAGAGGTCCATGCCCGCGTAGCGTCCGGTCCAGCCCGAGCGGCGCAGGTACTCGGCCAGGTCGCCGAAGCCGCAGCCCACGTCGAAGATGCCGTCCGTGGGTTCGAACCCCTCGATGCGGCGCAGGATTTCGAAGTGCAGCAGCTGGCGGCCTGGGTGCTTGTGGGACCAGTCCACCCCGGCCTCGGTGCTGCCGAACTCGGCGATGCGCGCCCGGCGGCTTTGGATGAGTCGTTCTCTGTCCTGTTCCTGCATGGGGGGCTCCGGTCAGACCTCGGCGCGCGCGGCGGCGAGGGCATGGAAAGGCAGGGTGAAGAACCAGGGATAGGCCGCAAGGATGCGCGCCGGGGGCATCTCCAGCAGGGGGCGTCCCTCGGGGTAGAGGCGCGTGAAATAGTGGTAGCGGCCCTCCCGGGTCCCCCATTTGCTCTTGAAATGGTAGACGCCGTCCATGGTCAGGCCGGTGCCGCCCCAGTTCCAGCGCCGGAATCCCCGGCGCGTGCCCTCGACCATAGCGGTGTAGATGGCCAGGGCCATGGCCTGGGTGTTGCGGTGCTCGGCGAGGATGGCGGGCACGAAATATTCCAGGGTGTCCCCCCAGTGGAGCACGAGCAGGGCGGCCACGGTGGTTCCGTCCAGGTCGGCGGCGTAGAGGCTCCAGTCCTGGCCCGGGCGCAGGGCGGCGAACAGGGCCCGGTAGAAGCTGTCGGGCTTGGGCAGGCCGCCGATGGCCGTCATGCTCAGGCCGTGGGCGCGGGCCAGAAAGGCCGCCGTGGCCTCGTCGTCGGCCCGGCGCACCCGGACCCCGGCCCGCTGGGCGCGGCGGATGTCGTTGCGCCGGATGCTGTGGAAGCGGGCGAACAGGGCCTCTTCCACGTCGGGGGCGTCGCCGGGCAGGGGCGTCACCATGGAGATGCGCTGGTCGCGCAGGGCGTCGGGAAAGAAGGCCTCGTAGCGGTCCAGGCGGGACTCGAAGGGCGAGGTGATGACCGTGGCGGAGGCGCACCCGCGCGCCCGGGCCAGTTCGTCCAGGCCCCGGAGCAGGAAGTCCGCGGCCTCGGGCGCGTCGTCCGCCGCCAGCACGCCCCCGTGGCTGCCGAAGAAGGGCAGGGAGTTGAGCACCGGACCGCAGGGGCCGGGGGCGCTCATGAAGCAGGGCAGCACCCCGACGATGTCGTCGCCCTGCACGGCCGCCAGGTAGCAGGGCTCGGCCTCGGGCAGCACGGCCCGGAGCATCCGGCCGTAGCGCCAGCTCTGGTAGACCAGCCCGTCCGGCCGCTGGGCCAGGAAGGCGTCCCAGCGCCCCGCCCCGGCGTCGTCGAGGGTGCGCAGCTCCACCTCAGGCCTCCTCCGACGCCGCGGTGGCGGCCAGCAGCCGCTCCGCCACCTCGTCCTGCTCGGCCTCGGTCATCTCGTGGAACAGGGGCAGGGTCAGGCAGTGCTCGAAGTCCCAGCGGCTGCCGGCCATGTCGCCCGTGATGCGCACGTCCGGGGCCTGGGCGAAGGCCCGGTGCAGGTGCAGGGCGTAGGTGCCGATCTGGGCCTCGACGCCCGCCTCGCGCAGGGTGGCCATGACGCCGTCGCGGTTGTCCACGAACACGCAGAAGGACTGCTGGGAGTGCACGCCCCCCGCGGGAGTGGTCGGGAAGGCCACTCCCGAGGCCCCGGCCAGGAGTTCGCGGTAGCGGGCGGCCAGGGCCAGCCGCCGGGTCAGCATCTCCTCCGCCACCTCCATCTGGGCCAGGCCGATGGCCGAGAGCACGTCGGGCAGCATGGCGTTGGCCCCGGGCTGGTCGAAACGGGTGTCGGCCCGGCTGAAGGACTCGCCCCGGCCGAAGCACTTGTAGGCGTGCATCCAGCGGGCCCATTCCGGGTTTTCCGTGGTGGCCGCGCCGCCGCGGGCCGTGGTCACGAACTTGCGCGGGTGCAGGCTGAACACGGTGATGTCCGCCTGGACGCCTACCCGGCGGCCCCTGTACTCGGCCCCCAGGGCGCAGGCCGCGTCCTCCACCACGAAGAACCCGTGCCGGGCCTTGAGCGCGGCCAGGGCGTCCCAGTCCAGCGGATTGCCGAAGGAGGACACGGGCATCACCGCCCGGGTGCCCGGGGTGAGGGCGGCCTCCAGGGCGTCCAGGTCCATGAGCATGGAGGCCGGGTCCACGTCCACGACGACCGGCCGGGCCCCGGCGCGCTGCACGGCCTGGGCCGTGGCCGGGAAGGTGTAGTCCGGCACCACCACCTCGTGGCCCGGGCCCACGCCCAGGCAGCGCAGGGCCACCTCCAGGGCGGTGGTGCAGGAGTCCATGGCCACGGCGTGGGCCGCGCCGGTGAAGGCGGCCAGGCGGGCCTCCAGCTCGGCGGTGCAGGGGCCTTCCACCAGGAAGCCGGAGTCCAGCACGGCGCAGACGCGCGCCTTGGCCGAGGGCGGCAGATAGGGCTTGATGAGCGGGATTCTCATACACGGGGCTCCCGGCGCTGGCGGCGGCGATACCAGTCCAGGGTCTCGCGCAGCGCCTGGTCGAAGGGGGTGGGGTCGAAGGGGATGTAGGAGCGCAGCCGGTCGCTGGTGGCGTTGTGGCAGGCCACGTCCGAGGCGCGGCCGGGCCTGCGGACGATCTCGCCCGTCCAGTCCAGGGCCTCGGCCACCATATGGATGAGGTCGCCGATGGCGATGCAGTGCTCGGCCGAGATGTTCACGGCTTCGCCCGCCGGGAGTACCGGGAAGGCCCGCAGGATGGCGTCCACGGTGTCGCGGACGTAGATGAAGTCGCGGCTCTGCTCCCCGTTGCCGTGGATCTCCGGGGCGCGGCCCTCCAGGATGCGCCGGGCGGTGACCGGGATGACCCCGGCCAAGGGGCCGGAGTCGTTCTGGCGCGGCCCGAAGTTGTTGAAGGGCCGGACGATGAAGGCATCCACCCCGAACATGCGCACGTAGCTCTCCACGGCCAGGTCGGCCGCGGCCTTGCCAGCGGCGTAGGCCGTGGTGGGGTTCTTGGGGTGGCCCTCGTCCATGGGCTCGTAGACCGCCGTGCCGTAGACCTCGGAGGTGGAGAAGTGGCACAGGGTGCGGAAGCGGCCCTTGCGTTGCAGCTCCAGCAGGTTGAGGACCACGGCCACGTTGGTGGAGAAGGCGTTGGAGGGGTTGGCGAAGGAGTAGTTGAGGGCCTTGGTGGCGCAGTTGAACACCACGTCCGGGGCGTGGCGCTCGAAGATGTACTCCAGGGAGGTGGCGAACTCCGCGTCCTCGCGGTAGAGCACCGCGCCGCGGGCCAGGGCCTCGGCCAGGTTGGCCGTCTCGCCCAGAAAGAGGTTGTCCACCACCACCACCTCGGCCGCCCCTTCGTCCAGCAGGCGGTCCGTCAGGTGGCTGCCGATGAATCCGGCCCCGCCGGTGACGAGGGCCGTGCGCCCGGCCAGGGAGGGACGAAGCGGGCTAGACAATGGGCTCGCCTCCGCCGTTGATCCGCCGTCCGTCCCGGTCCACGTAGGAGACGTGCACGGCCGGGTTGCCGATGACCAGGGAGTAGGGCTCCACGTCCTTGGTGACCACGCTGCCTGCCCCCACCATGGCGTATTCTCCGATGACGATGCCGCAGCGCACCGTGACGTTGGCCCCGATGCTCGCCCCGTGCTTCACCAGGGTGGGCGAGGCCACCCAGTCCTTGTTGAAGGCCCGGGGGATGCGGTCGTTGGTGAAGACCACGTGGGGGCCGATGAAGACCTCGTTCTCGATCTTCACCCCGAAATAGATGTTGGCCCCGTTCTGGACCTTGCAGTCGTCGCCGATCTCGGCGTACTGGTCCACGTATACATCCTTGGAAATGATGCAGTTCCTGCCGATGACGGCGTCTTCGCGCACCTGGGCGTTCATCCAGATTTTGGTGCCCGGGCCGATGCTGGCCCGTTCGTCTACCCAGGCGGTGTTGTGGATGAAGACGTCGGGAAAATGGGGCTGGTCGGACATGGGTTACAATACCTTCCAGTGGGGACGGTTGATGAAGATTCGCTTGCTCCGCTCGAACTCTTCCGGGGTCAGGTCCATGACCCGGACCTTGCGGTCCACCTTGTTCTCGCCGATGCGCCGCAGCTCGTCCAGCCGGGCCTTGTCCACGTGCCCCACCACCAGCACGTCGATGATGCCGGTGTCCTTGCCCTGGGCGTAGTCGTCCAGGATGTAGACGGCGTCCACGGACCCGAGGCTGCTGGTTACCTCGTCGATGATCTTGTCGATGCCCAGAGTCTTGCGCACGATGGAGTTGATCTCCGGGAAGAAGGGATGGCGGGTGTTGGCCTTGAAGTAGACCGACCGGCCGTTCTGTTCCCGGTCCAGGTAGCCCGCCTCGGACAGGGAGTCCAGCTCCCCTTTGATGGCGTTGGGCGAGACCTGGAACTCGTTGGACAACTCCCGGAGATAACAGGAGACCCCCGGGTTGAGGAAGAGCTTCAGGAGCAGCTTGATGCGCGTCTTGGACGAAAACAGTTGAGTGAGCACGTCGTTTTTGTACAAAATTACTGAACAGAAAGTCAACGAAAAAACGCCCGGAAAAGCGTGCGGCCGAGGGACGGCGTTGCTTTTAGGGTCCGGAGCATGTAGGCAAGGCCAGACCCCCGTGCCCCGGGCGGGCATCCCGCCCGGGGCTGACCGGCACACCAACCTGCGCTGCCCAAAAGCGCCGAGAGATATCCCATGCCTCAGATGAAGGTATTGTATTCGGCCCCGTCGCCCCGGTTCGTCTGGCGGCGTGACTGGAAATGGTTTCTCGCCCTGGCGGTCCTGGTCTATCTGGTCTGCCTGGCCGTGCGACTGCTGGAGTACCCCGCCTGGGGGCATCCCGGGCTGCGGGTGGACGGCGGCCCCATCCTGGCCACCCACGACAGCTACTTCTGGTTGGCCGGGGCCGAGGGCGTCCGGCCGGTGTACGACTCCGCCCTGAGCCTGCTGACCCGCGGCTTCGCCGCCGTCACCGGGCTCTCCCTGCCCTGGGTGGCCTTCTGGTTCCCGGCCATCCTCGGCAGCCTGACGGCCGTGGCCACCCTGGCCTGGGGCTGGATGCTGGGCGGGCGCTGGGCGGGCCTGGCCGCCGGATTCCTGGGCGGCCTGGCCCCCGGGTTCTTCAGCCGGACCCGGCTGGGCTACTACGACACCGACATGTTCACCCTGCTCATGCCCATGCTGGTG
>JBFWIY010000103.1:0-7698 GCA_050255855.1 Desulfovibrionaceae bacterium | reverse complement strand
GGCGGCCCTGCAGCAGTTCTGGGAGCTGCCCGAGCCCATCGTCTACGTGGTGCGCCACCGGCTGCACCCGGAGACCGCCCCGAGCCGGGACGTGGCCCTGGACCTGGTGCACGTGGCCGACGTGCTGGCCAAGTGCACCGGGGTGGGGCTGGGCATCGACGGCATGAACTACCGCCCCTCCGAGGCCGTGGCCGAGCGCCTGGGCCTGACCCCTGAAGTCCTGGACCGCTGCACCGCCCAGATCATGGCCCACGTGGCCGAGCTCAAGACCGTGTTCCTGTCCTGAGGCCCGGCCCCGGCCGGGAATCGGGCGTAAAAAAACCGGGGGAGGCGCGCTGGCGCATCCCCCGGCATGGGTCGGGCGGGGCCGGATCAGACCTTTTCGAAGAATTCCTTCTCCGCGCCGCATTTGGGGCAGACCCAGTCCTCCGGGACCTTGTCCCAGGGGGTGCCGGGCTCCACGCCGTGCTCCGGGTCGCCGAGTTCGGGGTCGTACACGTAGCCGCAGGGGCATTCCCATTTGTCCATGCTGAACCTCCGGTTGGGGATGGCGGTTGCGCGAGGGGCGGGCCGGGGCGTTCCCGGTCCATGCTCCAATATTGGCTTCGGGCCGGGAAAGTCAACCGGGACGCGGCGAAAAAAACAGGGGCGCGGTCAGACGCCGGGGCCGTCGCCGGGCTCGGGCGCGGCGTCCGGCCCGGCGGCCTCGGCCTCGGGCGCGGCGGCCCGGGCCAGGCGTCGCCAGAGTTCGTCCCGGCCCAGGCCGGTGACGCTGGAGAAGGGCAGGGGGGCCGACCCCGGGGCCAGGGCGAGCCATTCCTTGCGCCGCTTGGCCAGGTCGGCCTGCTTGCACTTGTCGGCCTTGGTGAGCACCACCTGCACCGGGATGCGCCGGGACTGGACAAAGGCCAGCAGCTCCAGGTCCAGCTTCTGGGGCTGGAGGCGGGCGTCCACGAGCAGGACCACGGCGCACAAGGCCTGCGCGGAATTCAGATAGTGTTCGATGAGTCGGCCCCAGCTCTCGCGCTCGGCCTTGGAGCAGCGGGCGTAGCCGTAGCCCGGCAGGTCCACCAGGTAGAAGCCGTCCGGGTCCACGCGGAAGAAGTTGAGGCTGCGGGTCTTGCCCGGGGTGGCGCTGGTGCGGGCCAGCCGGCGGCGTCCGGCCAGGCGGTTCACCAGGGAGGACTTGCCCACGTTGGAGCGCCCGGCCAGGGCCACCTGGGCCTGGTCCAGGGCCGGGATCTGCCCGGCCGTGAAGGCGGTGGTGACGAGTTCGAGCTGTCGGGGCATGGAAAGGAACCTCCGGGGCCTTGTGCGCCCTGTCTTGGTTGATTTCCGGCCCGGCGTCAAGCTATGGTGCCCCTGGCGGCGCGCCGGGTGGCCGGGCCGGGCGGCCGGGCCGGGCGGCTTGGCAGCGGCGGGCAAATGGGCTATGGCTGTGATCGGATGATGATCGCGGCCGATACATAGCATGCGAAAGCTGAAGGATTTCAATGAAAAATCAGCGTATCCTCATCGTCAACGGTCCCAATCTCGGCCACCTGGGCGAGCGCCAGCCCGAGATCTACGGCACCCAGGGCATGGACGCCGTGCCCGGTCTGGCGGCGCGGCTGCTGGGCGAGCGCGCCGGGGAGGTGCGCCTGGAGTTCTTCCAGGCCAACGGCGAAGGGGAGCTCATCGATCGTCTGGAACGCGCCCGGGCCGAAGGGGTGGACGGCCTAGTCATCAACGCGGGGGCCTACACCCACACCTCGCTGGCCCTGGCCGACTGCCTGGCCTGGATCGGCATCCCCTGCGTGGAGGTCCACCTCTCCAACATCCTGGGCCGCAAGGACGAGCCCCTGCGCCACACGAGCCTGCTCTCCCGCCACTGCATCGGAGTGATTGCGGGTCTGGGCATTCTCGGGTATGCACTGGCCGTCCTGGCGCTGGCGGAGCGGTCGTAGCTCCGCGGCGGCACGGGAAAACCCCAAGCAGCAGGTGAATCAGCCATGTATTCCACCACGGATTTTCGTCGCGGACTGAAGATCGAGATGGACGGCAAGCCGTACGAGATCGTCGAATTCCAGCATTTCAAGCCCGGCAAGGGCGGGGCCATGGTCCGCACCAAGCTCAAGAACATGCTCACCGGGCAGGTGGTGGACAAGACCTACCGTTCGGGCGAAAAAGTCGGCCAGCCCGACATGGCCGTCAAGGAGATGCAGTACATCTTCCGCGAGGGCGACAATCTCGTGTTCATGGACCTGGAGTCCTACGAGCAGATCTACGTGCCCGCCGCCAGCCTGGGCGACAAGCCCGGCTACACCAAGGAAGGCGACACCGTGAAGACCCTGCTCTACAACGGCGGGGTCATCGACATGGAGCTGCCCGCCTCGGTGGTGCTCCTGGTGACCGCCACCGAACCCGGGGTGCAGGGCGACCGCGTCTCCGGCGCCACCAAGCCCGCCACCCTGGAGACCGGCCTGACCATCCAGGTCCCCCTGTTCGTCAACGAGGGCATCCGCATCAAGGTGGACACCCGCACGGGCGAGTACATCAGCCGCGAGTAGCCCGCGCCGGGGTCTGCGCGGCCCTTGCGGGCATCGCCCGACCCCGGACCAACCCCGGAGGCGGTTTGGCCAAGAAAAAGCGCACGCCGCGCCCTGCGGGTCCGCCGCGCCGCATCGCTCCCGAACTCGGGGGGCTGTTGCTGGTGTTTCTGGCGGCCCTGCTCTTTGTGGCGGTCTTCACCTTCCACCCCAAGGACCCGACCTTCAGCCAGTCCGTGAGCGGCTGGGCCGTGCAGAACCTGGCCGGCCGCGTGGGCTCCTACAGCGCCGGGCTCCTGGCCGACCTGTTCGGCTTCGGGGCCTACCTGTGGCCGCCCCTGGTGCTCTGGTTCGGCCTGTCCCGGGTCATCCACGCCCTGCGCCTGTCCTTCTGGCGCTGGGTGGGGTTCTGGGGCGCATACCTGTGCATCCTGGCCTGGCTGGAGCACCCCTGGTTGCGCGGGGAGGGCGGCGGCCTGACCGGCGGCGGCCTGGTGGGGGCCAAGCTCATGGGCCTGACCCTGGCCCCCCTGCGCGGGGTCGGGGCCTTTCTCCTGTGGACCTTCCTGTCCCTGGTGTTCCTGCACGTGCTCTTCCGCATGAACTGGACCGCCGCGGGCAAGCGCCTGCGCTCCCTGGGCCGCGACCTCTGGGCCAAGCACGCCGAGCGGCGCGAGCGCCGGGCCAAGCTGGATGCGGCGCGGCGGGTCATCGAGCCGGTCATCACCCGGCCGGAGCGGCCCCGGGCCGAGCCCGAGCCCGAGCCCAGACCTGAACCGGAGGCCGCCCCGCGCGAGACCCCGCCCCCTGCGCCGCCCCTGCTCGGGGACGAGCTGCTGCGGCCCTTCGAGCCCGAGGCCCCGCGCAAGCGCCCGGCCCGGGAGCGCAAGGCCGCGGCCGCGGCCGAGCCCATCCCCGGCGAGCTGCCCCCGGTGGGCATCCTGGCCGCGCCGCCCGCCTCCGCCGCCAAGGTGGACCAGGCCGCCCTGCAACAGCAGGCCCTGAGCCTGACCTCCTGCCTGAACGACTTCGGCATCCAGGGCGAGATCGCCACCATCGTGCCCGGCCCGGTGGTCACCATGTTCGAGTTCCGGCCCGCCCCGGGGGTGAAGATCAGCCGCATCGCCGCGCTCTCCGACGACATCGCCCTGGCCCTCAAGGCGCTGAGCGTGCGCGTGGTGGCCCCCATCCCGGGCAAGGACACCGTGGGCGTGGAGATCCCCAACCGCGACCGCCAGACCGTGTACCTGCGCGAGATCGTGGAGTCCCAGGCCTTCACGAGCTCGGGGGCGGCCCTCACCGTGGCCCTGGGCAAGGACATCTCCGGCCGCCCCCAGGTGGCGGACCTGGCCCGCATGCCCCACCTGCTCATGGCCGGGGCCACGGGCAAGGGCAAGAGCGTCTGCCTGAACAGCATGCTGGTGAGCCTGCTCTTCCGCTGGGACCCGGACCGGCTGAAATTGCTGCTCGTGGACCCCAAGCGCATCGAGCTCTCGGTCTACGCCGAGCTGCCCCACCTGGTGCACCCGGTGGTCACGGACCCGGTCATGGCCAAGTCCGCCCTGGACTGGGCCGTGCACGAGATGGACGAGCGCTACGAGGCCATGGCCCGGCTCCAGGTGCGCAACCTGGAGGCCTACAACGAGAAGCTGGCCAAGCTCGGCGGCGACCTGCCCGAGGAGCTGGCCGACCTGACCCCCATCCCCTATCTGGTCATCGTCATCGACGAGCTGGCCGACCTGATGCTCACGGCGGCCAAGGAGGTGGAGACCAGCATCGTGCGCCTGGCCCAGCTGGCCCGGGCCGCGGGCATCCATCTGGTGCTGGCCACCCAGCGCCCCAGCGTGGACGTGGTCACCGGGCTCATCAAGGCGAATTTCCCCACGCGCGTCTCCTTCGAGGTCACCAGCCGCCACGACTCCCGCACCATCCTGGACGCCGTGGGCGCGGAACGGCTCCTGGGCCGGGGCGACATGCTCTACCGCGACTCGGGCAGCCGGGTGGTGCGCCTGCACGGCCCGCTGGTGCAGGACGGGGAGATCGGCGCGGTGGTGGAGTTCTGGCGGCAGCGCTTCGAGCAGCGCTTCGACCTGGACTTCGCCCAGTGGGGCGGGGAGTCCGACAACGGCGGCGGCGAGGGCGCGCCCGGGGACATGAACAACGACCCCATGTACCAGGAGGCCGTGGAGTTCGTGCTCTCCCAGGGCAAGGCCTCCATCTCGCTCATCCAGCGGCGCTTCCGCATCGGCTTCAACCGCGCGGCCCGGTTCATCGAGCAGATGGAGCTGGACGGCATGCTCGGACCCCAGGAGGGGGCCAAGCCGCGCAAGGTCATCGGCGCCAAGTAGCCCGCCCGCGCGCAATTCCTGCGCGTCCGGGGCGGGGCCGCCCTGGGCATCCCCTTGGCGATCCTCAAGTATTCAAGCATCTTTTCTTCGCGGCACGGATCGTGATACACGGATCAGCACCGGCCCGTCCGGCCGGACCAACTCGGGAACCAACAACGGAGCTTCGCATCATGAAGACTGCGCGTTTCGTCCTGGCCTTGCTGCTCGTCCTCGTCGCCCTGGTCGCGGCCATGGGCCCCGCCCCGGCCCGGGCCGCGGGCGACGCCGCCGACCGCATCCAGAAGCGCTACGAATCCATCAAATCCTTCACCACGGAGTTCGACCAGACTCAGACCCGCGCCGCCATCGGCGTGGCCACGGACTTCTCGGGCCGGATCTGGTACCAGCGGCCCGGCCTGGTGCGCTGGGAGACCCTGCAGCCCGAGGAGGCCCAGGAGACCATCGTCATCGGCAAGGAGTCGGTCTGGGACTACGTGGCCGAGCTGAACACCGCCAGCAAGATGCGCTCCGAGGACCTGATGCGCTCCAAGACCCTGCTGCGCTTCATCTCCGGGGAGGCCAACCTGCGCCAGGACTTCAAGGTGGAGGACGCCTGGGACGGCGACGAGAACATCAAGGAGCACTGGAAGGGTTCGGGCCTGCTCATCTATCGTCTGGTGCCCCACGAACCCGAGGCCGGGCTCATGATCGCCTACATCGGCGTGCGGCCCGACGACTTCCTCATGCAGAACATCATGGTGGTGGACTACCAGGGCAACGCCAACGAGCTGCGCATGAAGAACATCCAGCTCGACGCGGACATGCCCAAGGGGACCTTCGACTACGCCCCGGCCGCGGGCGTCACGGTCCAGGACCTGACCCAGCCCCAGGCCGGCCAGCCCGCCCAATAGCCCGTCAGGGCCTCGCGGCCCGGTCCGCCGCGCCCGGGCGACTCCGCCAGGGCGCGGCCAGGACCAGGGCCAGGGCGGCCAGCGCCGCCATGCCGCCCCCGGCCCAGAAGGGGGCGGCCGGGCCCAGCAGATCCCACAACGCCCCCGCCGCCAGGCTGCTCGCCAGGGCGGAGAATCCCAGGCTCATCTGGAACAGCCCGATGGCCCGGCCGCGCTGGTCGGGCGGGGCCTGGTCCGCGATGAGCGCCTTGCCCACCCCCTCGGTGAGGCCCATGTACACCCCGTAGAGCGGAAAGAGCGCCCAGACCCCGGCGGCCGGGGCCGCGGCGAACCCGGCGTAGACCGCGGCGTAGAGCCCCCAGCCCGCCAGGATCATGCGCCAGCGGCCCCAGCGGTCGCTCAGCGCGCCCAGGGGATAGGCCGTGGCGGCGTAGACCGCGTTGTACAGGACATAGGCCAGGAGCACGGCCGCGTCGCTCAGGCCCAGGTCGCGCGCTCGCAGGAGCAGGAAGGTGTCGCTGGAGTTGGCCAGGGCGAAGAGCACCAGGGGCGCGAAGACCCGCCAATAGCCGGCCGGGAGCCGCCGCCGGGGGGCGGCCTCCGCCGGGCGCGGGGCCGCGGCCGGGCGGGCCTCGCGCAGGCGCAGGGTCAGCCAGACCGCGGCGGCCCCGGGCAGGGCGGCCAGCAGAAAGATGGTCCGGTAGCGGCCGGGCAGCCAGTGCAGCAGCGCCAGGGCCAGCATGGCCCCGACCATGGCCCCGGCCGTGTCCATGGCCCGGTGGAACCCGTAGGCCCGGCCTGCGGCGCGGGCGGGCACGGCGTCGGCCAGCAGGGCGTCCCGGGCCGAGGTGCGCAGGCCCTTGCCCAGGCGGTCCAGGCTCCGGGCGGCCAGGACCCCGGGCCAGGCCGCGGCCAGGGCGAGCAGCGGCTTGGCGCAGGCGCTGGCCGCGTAGCCCAGGCGCACGAAGGGCGCGCGGCGGCCGATCCGGTCGCTGGCCCAGCCCGACGCCCCCTTCATCAGGCTGACCACGGCCTCGGCCACGCCCTCCACGGCCCCCAGGGCCAGGGCGGGCGCGCCCAGGACCGAGACCAGGAACAGCGGCACCACCGGATAGGTCATCTCCGAGGCGATGTCGGTCCAGAAGCTGATCCAGCCCAGCCGCCGGACGGCCGGGGGCAGGGGGGCGGCGGAAGAGGCGTCCGGGGGGATGTCGTCGGGGCGCTCGGAAAGGGAAGGGGAAGGGGGATCGCCGCGCTTCGCGGGCATGGCGCTATTCCTCCAGCCCCACGGCGCGGCGCAGGGCGGCCAGCTCCCGGGGCTGGAGTTCGCGGAAGGCCCCGGGGGGCAGGTCGCCCAGGCGCACCGGCCCCTGGCGCACGCGGCGCAGGCGCAGCACCGTGAGCCCCAGGTCCCGGCACATGCGCCGGATCTGGCGGTTGAGGCCCTGCCCCAGGGTCAGGCGCAGGGTCTGGCGGCCCTGGTCCGGGGCCAGGGCCTCCACGCGCGCCGGGGCCAGGCGCTCGCCCTCGGCCAGGGTCATGCCGCGGCGCATGGCCTCCAGGTGCTCGGGCCGGGCGGGCGGCCGCACCAGGACCTCGTATTCCTTGTCCACGTGGCGGCTGGGATGGGTCAGGCGGTGGCAGAGCTCGCCGTCGGTGGTGAGGAGCAGCAGGCCCTCGGAAAAGTAGTCCAGCCGCCCCACCGGGGCCGGGCGGCGGGCCTGCACCTCCGGCGGCAGCAGGTCCAGCACCGTGCGCCGTCCCTGCGGGTCGCGCAGGGTGGTGACCACCTCCACGGGCTTGTGCAGCAGCAGGGTGAGCTCCGGCCCGGCCGCGGGGCGCACCTCGCGCCCCGAGACCTCCAGCCGGTCCACCCCGGGCCGGATCTTGACGCCCGGGCTGGTGACCACGGCCCCGTTGAGCCGTACCTCG
>JBFWIY010000102.1:0-7771 GCA_050255855.1 Desulfovibrionaceae bacterium | reverse complement strand
AAGAACTGCCTCATCAACCAGCGCGAGGTGGGGCGCGACACCAAGACCTTCAAGTCCGCCCTGCGCGGTGCCCTGCGCGAGGACCCGGACATCATCCTGGTGGGCGAGATGCGCGACTTCGAGACCATCCAGCTCGCCCTGGAGGCGGCCGAGACCGGCCACCTGGTCTTCTCCACCCTGCACACCGTCTCCGCGGTCAAGACCATCGACCGCATCATCGAGGTCTTCCCCGAGGAGATGCAGGCCCAGGTGCGCGCCAGCTTCGCGGACTCGTTCCGGGCCATCGTCTCCCAGAGCCTGCTGCGCCGAAAGGACAAGCCCGGCCGCGTGGCCGCCCTGGAGATCCTCATCGGCATCCCCTCGGTGCGCAACCTCATCCGCGAGGCCAAGAACCACCAGATCCCCTCCATTCTCCAGACCAGCAAGCACTACGGCATGCAGAGCCTGGACGACGCCCTCATGGGCCTGGTGACCCAGGGCATCGTGGAGCCCAAGGACGCCTACACCCACGCCATCGACAAGGCCAAGTTCCAGGCCCTCCTGGGCGAGAAGCCCGAGGAGTTCTGAGGCCCCAAGGAGGTCGGTTCATGGAAAGGAAACAGCTGGACGCCCTCATGGGCCAGGTGCTGGACTTCGGCCCCAAGCTCAGCGACATCATCATCACCGCGGGCAAGCGCCTCCAGGCCGAGATGGACGGCGTGCTGGGCGACGTGCCCACCAAGCCGGACCTGGGCGTGCTCACCCCGGAGCTCACCAAGGCCTTCGCCCTGGCCCTCATCGCCGGCAACAAGCGCCTGGCCGCGGACCTCACCGAGCGCGGCTCCTGCGACTGCTCCTACGCCCTGGGGACCCGGGCCCGCTTCCGCGTCAACATCTTCAAGCAGCGCAAGCAGCTGGCCGTCATCATGCGCAAGCTGCCCTCCAAGATCCCGGGCATGGACGACCTGAAGCTGCCCGACGCCTTCCGGGACATGACCAAGGAGAAGTACGGGCTCATCCTGGTCACCGGCGGCACGGGCACGGGCAAGTCCAACTCGCTGGCCGCGGTCATCGACGCCATCAACGCCGAGCGCAGCGTGCACATCATCACCCTGGAGGACCCGGTGGAGTTCTCCCACCCGCACAAGAAGGGCACCGTGAGCCAGCGGGAGATGGGGGCGGACTTCGACACCTTCGCCTCGGCCCTGCGCGCCGCCCTGCGCCAGGCCCCCAAGGTGGTGCTGGTGGGCGAGATCCGCGACGCCGAGACCATGGACATCGCCCTCCAGGCCGCGGGCACCGGCCACCTGGTGCTCAGCACCCTGCACACCAACGACGCGGGCAGCGCCATCAACCGCGTGCTCGGGCTCTTCGAGCCCCACGAAGAGCGGCTGGTGCGCATGCGCCTGGCCGAGAGCCTGCGCTTCGTGGCCTGCCAGCGCCTGCTGCCCCGGGCGGGCGGCGGCCGGGTGGCGGCCTTCGAGGTCCTGCGCAACACCCTGCGCGTGCGCGAGCTGATCCTGAACGGCGAGAGCGAGGAGAAGACCTTCTACGGCGTGCTGGAGCAGGGCGGGGCCCAGGGCATGTTCACCTTCGACCAGTGCCTGCTGAAGCTCTATCTGGACGGGGCCATCGCCGAGGACACGGCCCTGCTGGCCGCCAGCGACCGCTCCAAGCTGACCATGCTCATCGATCAGGAAAAGACCCGGCGGGGCGAGAGCTCCTCGGACCTGGTCATCGAGGGGCTGGAAATGGACGACGGCCTGCGCTGAGCGGGCGGGGGATCAGGAGCCGGCCCCGGCCCGGGCCGGGGCGGGGGTGACGCGGTCGCGGCCGTCGCGCTTGGCCTGGTACAGGGCGCGGTCGGCGTCGCCCAGCAGGTCCTCGGGGCCGATGTCCGCCGTGGGGATCACGCAGGCCGCGCCGATGCTCACCGTGACGTGGTCGGCCGCGGTGGAGTTGGCGTGGGGCATGGCGGCGCTGTCCAGCTCGCGCCGGATGTTGTGGGCCACCTTCAGGGCGCCGTCCAGGTCGGTATTGGGCAGCAGCACCACGAACTCTTCGCCGCCGTAGCGGGCCGAGAGGTCGCCGGCGCGGCGGTTGCCCTGGTGACGCAGCACCCGGGCCACGGTCTTCAGGCAGGAATCGCCCTGCAGGTGACCGTAGGCGTCGTTGTAGTTCTTGAAGAAATCGATGTCGATCATGAGCAGGGAAAGGGGCACGCCCTCGCGGCGGCAGCGCAGCCATTCCCGCGCGTAGCTGGCCTCGAAGCAGCGCCGGTTGGCCACGCCGGTGAGGCCGTCCTGGTTGGATATCTCCTTGAGCTCCCGGGTCAGGGCCTCCAGCTCGCGTTCGCGCTCCTTGCGATTGTCCGTCTCCCGCTTCAGCCGCAGCCCGGCGCGCACCCGGGCGCGCAGCTCCACCTTGCTCACCGGCTTGGTGATGTAGTCCGTGGCCCCGGCCTCGAAGGCCCGCTCCAGGTTGGCGTCGGAGTCGTCCGCCGTGACCATGAGGATGGGGATGTCGCGCATGGGCCCCCCGGCCTTGATGCGCCGCAGGGCCTCGATGCCGTCCATGTCCGGCATGTTCAGGTCCATGAGCACCAGATCGATGGTGTGGGCTTGGGAGTCCAGCAGGTTCAGGGCGTCCAGGGCGGACGGCGCAAAGACCAGGTCCGAGAAGCCCTCGCCTTTGAGAATGGCCGACAGGAGGAGCCGGGAGGTCTCGGAGTCGTCCACGATGAGCAGTCGCATGTGCACCTCTCCGGCAGGCTCGACAGCACGAGCCCACCGCGTTCGGCGGCGCTCGTCGCCGGGGGCGTCGACGGCGAGGGCCGGGGAGCTCTCTCGACCAAAATAGGCAATGTTGCGGCCGCCCGCAAGCCTTTAGGGGCCTTGATAGATGATGATGTCGCCGTAGCGGGCCTTGGGATGGCCGGTCTTCTTGGGGGGCTGGGGGGCGGCCTCGGGCCGGGAGCTCGGGACGGTGGCGGCCCGGGCGGTCTCGTCCCGGGTCTGCAGGTCCCGCAGGGTGGCGTTGTTGTCCGGGGTCTGGATGCCGTCGGCATCGGCCCCGGGGGCCACGGCCAGGGCCGGAATCGGACAAGCGAGGCACAGCGCCAGGATCGGCGCCGGCAAAAAGCGGATGCGCATGGGGGATGATTCCTGAAGGGGGTGTCTATCGGTTGTTCAGCCCGGCGTTGTACAGGGCCTGGATCTCGGTGGCGGTCAGGGCGCGTTTGTAGAGGTAGACTTCGTCCACGATGCCGTTGAAGGGGTACTGGTAGCTCGTGTAGCCCCAGGATGTGGTCTTGAACTGGGCGCCGATGGTCAGCGGGGAGCTGGTGGTCTGCGGGTCGCGGTTGACGCCCACGGTGTCTTCGGCCTGGCCGTTGATGTACATGGTCATGTTGCCGGGGCGGTCCCAGGTGACGGCCACGTGGTACCACTTCTGCAGGCTCAGGCGGGTGTCCGACGTGGCGCAGACGAAGCGGTTATGGTTGTCCTGGATGCAGGCGATGGGCCGCTTCTGGCCGTCGGGCACGGAGTTGGAGCTCATGGTGTACTTGTTGCTGGGGAAACTCGCGTAGTTCTGGCTGAACTGCAGGGTGTAGCACTCGTCGTCGAAGTTCGAGTCGTCGCCCTTGTGCACGATGCCGCCCCAGTCGACGTAGCCGTTGAGGTAGACCCAGGCCGAAATGGTGCCGTGGTCGTCCAGGTTGAGGCTGGAGGCCGTGGGCACGGCCACCTGGCCGCCGTTGTACTGGGTGGTCAGCAGGGCCGAGCAGGCCGGGCAGCCCACGCCGCCGACCCAGGTGGCGTCGCTGATGGCGCCGTTGTTGTGGTTGGTGGCGTTGAGGTCGTGCAGGGTGGCGCCGCTGCCCTCGTACATGGTCCAGGCGGACACGTAGTCCTGGGGCACGGCCGTGGTCGAGCAGGATCCGGCCGGCTCGAAGTCGAGCTTGAAGTCGCTCATGATCATGTTGGCGCTGTTGGCGCCGGTGCCGAAGGTCCAGCCGAAGTAGATGTTCTTGAAAAGGTCGTGCCAGGTCTGGTTGAGCACGAAGGAGTCGGTGATGTCCGGCGCGGTGGCGGTGTTGGCGGGGTCGTAGTAGTCCTCGCTCACGTCGGAGAAGCCGGCGGGCAGAACCTCGTTGTCGCGCTTCACCCAGGCCCGGACATTGTAGCAGTAGGTGTTGGCCGGGGAGGGCGAGGTGGAGCGGTTGACCTCCATGCGGATCAGGAAGCGCCGGGTGGCGCCGTTCTGGGCGTAGAGGTTCCAGGAGCGGAAGTAGTCGTCGGTGGTGTACCACACGCCGTCGTACCCGTCGCCGGACTGGGACCAGTTGCCGGGGTTGCGGGGCTCCTCGTCGGTGAGCAGGCCCTCGCCGTGGCGGTTGTCGTCGAAGCTCTTGTCGCAGTTGCCGGAGTTCACGTTGCGGCCCCAGTAGACCAGGGCGCAGTGGTCGCGGCAGTTGGGATCCACCCGGGAGTTGGCCTTGCAGACGGAGCCGGTGCCGGAGTTCTGGAAGAAGTCGAATTCCATGGCCATCTTGGGCGGGGCGATGCCCACGCCGCTGAGGCCGGTGCCCGCGTAGCCGAGCAGCTCGCCCATGCTGGTGCCTACGGACCCGCCGCAGGCCGTGCCCAGGTTGGTCTCGGCGCTGACCATGGCGAAGGTGAAGCCGTCGCCGTAGCTGTTCAGCCCGCCGGCCTGCTTGGAGAGCTCGAACACCCAGTAGCTGCGGAACCCGTTGCGGAAGGGGCAGACCCCGTCCTTGCAGGAGCCCTTGTTGCCCTTGTACCAGATGCAGCCGAAGCGCTCGGGGGTGTACAGGCCCATGGAGATGTTCCCGTTTTCGGGATCCACGGTGATGGCGCTGTTGCCGCCTCCGGAGGTGGAGCCTTCGCCCACGGCCTCGAACTGGCCCGTATCGCCGTTCTCGAAGGCGATGCCCGTGCCGTCGCCCCCGCCGCCGCAGCCCGGGCAGTACGTGCCGTTGATGGTGAAGGCCACGGATCCGGCCTGGGCCGTGGCGGGGTCGGCGTCGGCGCAGGCGATGCCGGTGGCGGTGACGGTGTAGGAGGGCGAGGCGTCGACGATGTTCAGGGAGAAGCTGCCCTCGGGCAGGGTGTAGGTGGTGCCCTGCAGGGTGGCCAGGGTGGTGTTGAACTGGGCCAGGGAGACGTCCGAGGCGGCGCGCAGCTGGTTCATGGCGTAGCGCGTGCCGGCCTCGGCCAGGTAGCGGGCCATGAGGCTGCAGTCGGGATGGGCGGTGCTGCGGGAGGAGGCGCTGAAGAACGAGGTCATGGCCACGCCGAGCATGCCCAGGGCGGCCAGGGCCAGCACAAGGTAAACCAACATGTTGCCGCGCTGCCCCAGGGGGCCGCGGAGGGGGGAGGGGGCCGTGCTCATGGCCAAGTGAACGCCTCGTCTACGGCTTTTGGTGGATGATGATGTCGCCGTATTTGGCCTTGGGCGGCGTGGAGGCGTCGTTCTGGCCCGGGGCCGAGCCGGGCTGGCCCGGGCGCGCCTTGGTGTCGGCGGCGGGAGCGTCCCCGATCTGCACCCCGGCGGGCAGGCCCTGGCCGGTGACGAGCATGTTCCGTATGGTGCTGTTGTTGTCCGCCGTCTGGATGTCGGAGTTCCCGGCCTGGGGCGCGAAGGCGGGCGCACCGGCGGCCGCCGCCAGCCAGAAGGCCAGGGCCAGGGGGGGGACGCGTCGGAAGGACACGACGGAGGGACCTCCTAGGGTTGCCGCAGCCCTGCGCGGTACAGCGTCAGAATTTCCGCCGCGCTCAGGGCTCGCGGATAAAGATAGACCTCGTCCACCACGCCGTCAAATGGATACCGATTGCCGCCCGTGCGGAACTGCGCCCCGATGGTCATGGAGGAGTTGGTGGTCTGGGGGTTGCGGATCATGGCGATGGTGTCCTCGGCCACGCCGTTGAGGTAGATGGTCATGTCGCCCGGATAGTCCCAGGTGGCGGCCACGTGGTACCAGGTGTCCCGGGCCAGCTGGGTGCTGGTCATGACGCAGTCGGAGCGGCCGGAGCTGTCCTGGGTGCAGAACATGGGCCGGCGGTTGCCGTTGAACACCAGCCCGGCGAAGTCGGTGTGCACGTTGTAGCTCGGGGCGTAGAGCCCGGCCATGAAGTCGGTGAACTGCAGGGAGTAGCATTCGTCGTTGAAGTTCTGCTGCTGGCCCTTGTGCACGATGCCGCCCCAGCTGACATAGTCGTTGAGGTAGATCCAGGCGGACAGCGTGCCGTGGTCGTTCACGTTGAGGCTCGAATCGTTCGAGATGCGGGCCTGGCCGCCGCTGGAGCTCATGAGCAGGGCCGAGCAGGCCGGGCAGCCCACACCCGAGACCCAGGTGGCGTCGTTGATGTCGCCGTCGTTGTTGTTGGTGGCGTTGATGTCGTGCAGGGTGTCGCCGGTGCCCTCGTACATGGTCCAGGCGGACACGTAGTCCGTGGGGATGCTGTCGGCGGCGCAGGTCCGGGCGCTCAGGAAGTCGAGCTTGAAGTCGCTCATGATCATGTTGGAGTTGTTGGCGCCGGTGCCGAAGGTCCAGCCGAAGTAGATCTTGTCGAAGAGGTCGTGCCAGGTCTGGTTGAGCACGAAGGAATCGGTGATGTCCGGGGCGGTGGCCGCGTTGTCCGGGTCGTAGTAGTCCTCGCTCACGTCGTCCAGGCCGCTGGGCAGGATCTGGTTGTCCTTCTTGATCCAGCCGCGCAGGTTGTAGCAGTAGGTGCCGACGTCGGTGGGCGTGTTGGAGCGGCTGACCTCCAGGCGGATGCGGAAGCGCTTGTGGGTGCTGCCGGTGGAGTAGTGGTTGTAGGCGCGGAAGTAGTCCGAGGTGGAGTACATGACGCCGTCGTAGCCGTCGCCGGACTCGGACCAGTCGTCGGGGTTGCGGGGTTCGCTGTCGGTGAGCAGGCCCACGCCGTGGCGGTTGTCGTCGAAGCTCTTGTCGCAGGAGTCGTAGTTGACGTTGCGGCCCCAGTAGACCAGGGCGGCGTGGTCGCGCACGCTGGGGTCGTGGCGGGAGCCGGACTGGCAGATGCGGCCGGTGCCGGAGTTCTGGTAGAAGTCGAACTCCATGGCCATCTTGGGCGGGGCGATGCCCAGGCCGCTGACGCCGGTGCCGCCGTAGCCCAGCAGCTCGCCCATGCTGGCGCCCACGGACCCGCCGCAGGCCGAGATGTCGTTGGTCAGGGCGCTCATCATGGCGAAGGTGAAGCCGTCGGCGTAGTCCATGCTGCTCTTGGGTTCGAGCTCGAACTCCCAATAGCTGCGGAATCCGTGGCCGAGGGTGCACTTGCCGTCGGTGCAGGTGCCCTTGTTGCCCGCGTACCAGATGCAGCCGAAGAGCTCCGAGGTGTTCTGGCCCATGGAGATGGTGCCGTCCTCGGTGTTCACCACGATGCCGCTGCTCGTGCCGCCGCCGGTGGAGCCCTCGCCCACGGCGGTGAAGCTGTCCACGTCGCCGTTCTCGAAGGCGATGCCCGTGCCGGAGCCGCCCCCGCAGCCCGGGCAGTACGTGCCGTTGATGGTGAAGGTCACGGATCCGGACTGGGCCGTGACGGGGCTGGTGTCGGCGCAGGCCACGCCGGTGGTGTTGACGGTATAGGCGGGCGAGGCGTCGACGATGTTCAGGGTGAAGCTGCCCTCGGGCAGGGTGTAGGTGGTGCCCTGCAGGGTGGCCAGGGTGGTGTTGAACTGGGCCAGGGAGACGTCCGAGGCGGCGCGCAGCTGGTTCATGGCGTAGCGCGTGCCGGCCTCGGCC
>JBFWIY010000101.1:0-7816 GCA_050255855.1 Desulfovibrionaceae bacterium | reverse complement strand
CAACACCACCCCCGAGACCCTGGAGCTGGTGGCCCTGCTCATGCGCGGCGGGCTCAAGCACGCCCCCCTCAACCACAAGATCAACAGCCTCTGGACGCTGAACCGCATGCGCCTGTGGACCGAGGTCATGGGCTCGGTGGAGCTGTTCTTCAACGGCCAGGTGGCCGTGGCCGCCGTGACCCGGGCCATGTTCGAACGCACCGGCACCGGCGCGGCCGACACCGACGAGCTCATCAATTTCGTGCGCCTCATCAAGGGGCTGCGCGTGGCCGTGCTGCTCCGGCAGGACGCCGCGGACCGCTTCAAATTCTCCCTGCGCAGCTTCGGCGAGGACAACGTCCAGGCCATCGCCGCCCGGTTCGGCGGCGGCGGGCACCGCAACGCCTCGGGCGGCACGGTGATGACCGGCGACCTGGCCGAGGCCAAGCGCCAGCTGGTGCGCGCCGTGGGCGCGGGCCTGGAGCTCGCCTGACATGGGCCGCAAACGCCAAAGCCCCACCCAGCTCGACGGCGTGCTGGTGCTGAACAAGCCCTCGGGCCCCACCTCGGCCGCCTGCCTGACCCGCATCAAGCACGACCTGGGCCAGGCCAAGATCGGCCACGCCGGGACCCTGGACCCCCTGGCCTGCGGGGTGCTCCTCGTGCTCCTGGGCCAGGCCACCAAGATCGCGCCCTATCTCACAGGGCAGACCAAGACCTATCGCGGCACCCTCCGGCTGGGCGTCGTCACCGACACCTTCGATATCCAGGGAGAAGTCCTGGAGGAACACGAGGTGAACGTGCCCCCCGAGGCCGTGGAGGCCGCGATTTTGGCCTGGCGGGACTTGACAGAACAGGAGGTTCCCGCCTATTCGGCGGCCAAGCACCATGGGAAACCGCTGTACGCCCTGGCCCGGTCGGGACAGGACGTGCCGGTGAAGACCAAGGCCGTCACCATTTCCCGTGTTGAAGTATTGAATGTCCGTCCGCCCTTGGCGAGCTTCAGGGTTGAATGCTCCGCGGGCACCTACGTGCGCTCCCTCGTCCACAGCTTGGGGATGCGATGCGGGTGCGGCGCGGTGCTCACCGAATTGACCCGCGAACGAAGCCATCCCTTCGGGCTGGACGAGGCCCATACCCTGGACGAGGTTCTGGGGGAGCCGGAGCGCTTCGCCGAGCGGGTCATCCCGCTGGCGCAGGCGCTGTCCCACTGGCCCCGGGTCGCGCTCGACGACGAGCAGACCGGGCAGGTCAGGAACGGGGTCTGGCTCCCCTACGCCTCCGCGCCGGACGGGCAGGCGACCGGGACTCCCGGCCGCCTGGCGCTGCTGGCGGCCCCGGGGGGCGAGCCCCTGGCCCTGGCGGAATTGCAGCCCCGGGACGGCGAGCTCAAATGGGCCATCGTGCGCGGATTGTGGCGGTGAGCCACGCGCGGGCGGCGGACGAAACGAACAAACCCGATTGGAGGTGCGCTGTGGTACTGGACGCTCAAGACAAGAGCAAGATCATTGCGGATTTCAAGACCCATGACGGCGACACCGGGTCGCCCGAGGTGCAGGTTGCCCTGCTCACCGAGCGGATCAACTACCTCACCGACCATTTCAAGGTGCACAAGAAGGACTTCCACTCCCGCACCGGCCTGCTCAAGCTGGTGGGTCAGCGCCGCAAGCTGCTGAACTACCTGCGCAAGAAGGACGTTCAGCGTTATCGTGACCTGATCGCGCGCCTGGGCATCCGCAAGTAGCCCGGAAGCGAACCGTCCCGGGGGGAGCCTCGCTCCCCCCGGGTTCACATAATCCGCCTGACCGCGCGGGGATATTGGTTGGCTGCGTCAGGAGTTTTTGCATCGGCCCGCCGATACAAAAGCCCTTGCCAGAGCCAGCTAGCACTCCCGAGGCCCAGGCGAAACCATCCAGCCTAGGGAGTATTCCATGTTGAAACCCTTTGACGCGACCCGCGTCACCGCCAACGTCGGCGGCACCGAAATCATCCTCGAACACGGCCGGTTGGCCAACCAGGCCAGCGGCGCCATCTGGATCCAGTCCGGCGGCACCGTGGTGCTGGTCACCGCCGTGGCCCAGCCCCTGGAGGAGGAGCGCGGCTTCTTCCCGCTCACCTGCAACTACCAGGAGATGAGCTACGCCGCGGGCCGCATCCCGGGCAGCTACTTCCGCCGCGAGGTGGGCCGCCCCTCCGAGCGCGAAACCCTGGTCTCCCGGCTCATCGACCGGCCCATCCGCCCGCTCTTCCCCAAGGGCTACGCGGACGAGCTCCAGATCATCGCCACCGTGCTCTCCGCCGGGCGCAACACCAACCCCGACGTCATGGCCCTCACCGGCGCCTCCGCCGCCCTGCACGTCTCCAACATCCCCTTCCTCGGCCCCATCGCCGGGGCCCGGGTGGGCTACGCCGACGGCAAGTTCGTGCTCTACCCCACCTACAAGGGCATGGAGGAGTACTCCGACCTCAACCTGATCTTCGCCGCCAGCCGCGACGCCGTGGTCATGGTGGAGGGCGGGGCCAAGTTCGTGTCCGAGTCCATCGTGGCCGAGGCCCTGGAATGGGGACATGAGCAGATCCAGCCCCTGTTCGACGCCCAGGACGAGCTGCGCGAGAAGATCGGCCGCCCCAAGATGGAGGTGAAGGTCCCCGAGCCCGACGTCGAGCTGGACGCCGCCATCGAGGAGATCGCCACCCCCGGCCTGAAGGCCGCCCTCTCCACCCCGGAAAAGATGGCCCGCAAGGACGCCAAGAGCGCCGTGAAGAAGCAGGCCAAGGAGGCCGTGGCCGCCCGCTTCCCCGAGGACGCCGTCAAGCTCAAGCGCTTTGAGGAGAGCTTCGACGCCCTGGTGAAGCGGCTGGTCCGCCAGCGCATCAAGCAGGACGGCGTGCGCATCGACGGCCGCGACCTGACCACGGTGCGCCCCCTGTCCATCCAGGTGGGCCTGCTGCCCATGACCCACGGCTCCTGCCTGTTCCGCCGCGGCGAGACCGCGGCCCTGGCCATCGCCACCCTGGGCAGCTCGCGCGACGAACAGCGCATCGAGACCCTCACCGGCGAGGCCACCAAGCGCTTCATGCTGCACTACAACTTCCCGCCCTACTGCGTGGGCGAGGCCCGCATGCTGCGCGGCCCGTCCCGGCGCGAGATCGGGCACGGCGCCCTGGCCGAGCGCGCCCTGACCCCGGTGCTGCCCGACGAGTCCGTGGACTTCCCCTTCACCCTGCGCATCGTGTCCGAGATCATGGAGTCCAACGGCTCCTCCTCCATGGCCACGGTGTGCGGCTCCACCATGGCCCTCATGGACGCCGGCGTGCCCATCAAGGCCCCGGTGGCGGGCATCGCCATGGGCCTGTGCAAGGAAGGCGACGACTACTACGTGCTCACCGACATCCTCGGCGACGAGGACGCCCTGGGCGACATGGACTTCAAGGTGGCGGGCACCAGCGAAGGCATCACCGCCATCCAGATGGACATCAAGATCAAGGGCATCCCCTCCGACGTGCTGCGCCGCGCCCTGGACCAGGCCAAGCAGGCCCGGCTCCACATCCTCGGCCACATGACCGAGATTCTGGACGCCCCGCGGCCCAAGATCTCCGACCTGGCCCCCCAGATGGAGGTCCTGACCATCAACCCGGAGAAGATCCGCTCCGTCATCGGACCCGGCGGCAAGAACATCAAGGCCATCACCGCCGAGACCCAGGCCAGCATCGACATCGAGGACTCCGGCAAGGTGAGCATCTTCGCGCCCACCAAGGAGTCCCTGGAAAAGGCCAAGGAGATGGTCCTGTACTACGACCAGACCCCGGTGCCGGGCCGCGACTACGTGGGCACGGTGCGCAAGATCCTGGAGTCCGGCGCGGGCGCGCTGGTGGAGATCCTGCCCGGCGTGGAGGGCATGCTCCACGTGTCCCAGCTGGATGTGGAGCACGTGGAGAACGTGAACGACATGCTCCAGATCGGCCAGGAAGTGACCGTAAAGGTCATCGAGCTGGAGCCGGGCGGCCGCATCCGCCTGTCCCGCAAGGCCTGGCTCATGGAGCAGGCCGGCCAGGAAGTGAACCTGGACGACTTCCGCCGTCCGCCGTCCAAGGGCGGGGACCGCGGCGACCGCCGGGGCGGCCGGGGCGGGGATCGCGGCGGACGCGGCGGCGACCGCGGCGGGCGTCGCTACTAGCCTCGCAGCCTCAGAAAACCGCAAGGGCCGGACGGCGTCGCCGTCCGGCCCTTTTTTTGCGCCGCGCGCCGCCCGGCGGGCGGGCGTCAGCTCACGATGACCCCGGCGTAGCCCACCACGCGGTTCCGGTCCCCGGTGACGTCGCCCGAGGTGGCGTAGGCCGTGACTCGGGCCTTGCTCGCGCCCAGCTCCCGGGCCGCGGCCAGGCCGATGGTCATGGGCAGCACCCCGCACATGGTGATGCGCCGGGTGCGCACCGTGGCGTAAAGCGCGGCCGGGTCCAGGCGCACGGCCGCCTCCAGGGCCATGGCGTCCAGCCGCCGGGCCTCGGCGTCGGGAATCTGGTGGCTCATGTCCGAGCTGACCACGATGCTCACGGGCTCGGGGTGGGCGGCCAGGGCCCGGCCGATGCGCGAGCCGATCTCCACCAGCAGCTCCGCGCCGCCCACGCCCACGGCCAGGGGCACCACCCGCACCGCCGGGTCCAGGGCGGCCAGGAAGGGCAGCATCACCTCCAGGGAGTGCTCCTGGGCGTGCCCGGCTTGGTCCGGGGTGAGCCGGGGCTCGGCCCGGCGCAGCACCTCGGCCAGGACGTTGTCCACGGCCACGGCCCCGCCGGGATAGAGCCAGCGGCCGGAGTCCCACAGGGCCAGGGGCGCGCCGAAGGGGGTGTGCTTGGGGCCCAGCAGCAGGATGGTGGAGGCCAGGTTGGCCTGGCCCAGGGTGCGGCCCGCCACCGAGCCGGAGTAGACGTATCCGGCGTGGGGGGACATGGCCAGGATGGTGGGCTCCGCGTCGCGCGGGCCGGCCGCGGCCAGGAAGCCGCCCACCATGCGCCGCAGCTCCTCGGGATCCGCGGGATAGAACTGTCCGGCCCAGGCGGGCCTGCGGTCCATGCTCATGACGACCCTCCCGCGCGCCCTTTCTCCGGCGCGCCAGGAGAGCCTACACCCCGCCGGGGGCCGAGGGCAATCAGTTGAGTCCGGGGGCGTACTGCTGGGCCTGCTGCTCGATGCGGTTGGTCTCCAGGGCGCTGGCCGAGAGGCGACCGTACAGGGAGTCGGGCTCCTTGGCCTGGATCTCCTTGAGGGTGTCGGCCCACTGCTGCTCGGCCCCGGCCTTACGGTAGATCTGGGCCAGCTTGTAGCGCGTGGAGCCCCATTCCGGGTCGTCCTGGGGCACGTACTTGGCGTACTCCAGGGCCCACTTGAGGGACTCCTGGTAGCGGCCGGAGCGCTCCGTGGCGTAGATGGTCATGAGCATGCAGTCCTTGATCTTCTCCACGTCGCCGCCGTTCTTGAGGAGCAGGGACAGGGCCCCCTGGGCGTAGACGAAGACGCGCTTCAGGTCCTGGTAGTTCATGGAGGCCTTGGCCATGTAGTACAGGGCGTCGGCGCGGATGAAGGGCTCCACGTTCTCGTCCGCGCCGAGCTTGGCCCACAGGGGCACGGCCTTGGCGCTCTCGCCCAGGTTCTCCAGGGCCACGGCCTTGGCGTGCATGATGAGCCGCTGGGCGCGGTCCGACAGGGGCCAGTGCTCCTGGGCCCGCTTGGCCAGCTCGTCGATGCGGTTCCAGGCGTGCTCGGACAGGTAGGCGTCCAGGGCCAGGGCCAAGGCCATCTCGGAATACTGGGGCACCGGGGTCTCGGTCAGGAACGGGGCCAGCAGCTCCAGGCCCTTGTCGTAGGCCTGGGTGCGCACGTAGCTCTCGGCCACGCCGATCTTGGTGGCGTTGTCGATGCCCTGGGGATCCTTGGCGAAGCCGTACTTCTCCCAGTAGTCCACCACGGTGGGGAAATCCTGGCGCGAGACCAGCTCGGGCACGGCCAGGGCGAAGGTGCGGTCGGCCAGCTCCTTGGCGCGGTCCACCAGCTCGCTGCGCGGGTAGTCGTCCAGCAACCGGCGCACCGCGGCCAGGGCCTCGGGGTATTCCTTGTGGAAATAGTGCCACATGCCCAGCTTGAGCAGGGCCAGGGGGGCCAGCGGGCTCTCCGGGTGCTTGTCCGCGATCTCGCTGTACACCTCAAAGGGCTTCTTGTTGTAGGGCCGGTCGAAGACCGAGACCATATCCACCATGCTCGGCTCGTCGTAGATGCCCTCCTCGGCCAGGCGCATCTTGGCCACCAGGCCGCCCTCCTTGTCCGCGTAGTCGCGGATGGTGCGCTGGTAGATCTCCTTGGCGGCGCGCTGCTCGCCGAGCTTGAGGTAGATGTCGCCCAGGCGGGCCAGGACCGTGTCGGCCTGGGGATCCTTGGGATTCATGTTGTAGAAGGTCCAGAAATCGTCCTTGGCCTGGGGATACTTGCCCAGGCGGTACTCGATGCCGCCCGCCAGGCGCAGGAAGTCGGGCTGCTCCTCGTAGACCTGGGGCCAGCGCTTGTCGATGTAGTCCACGATCTGGAAGGCCTGGTCGTAGAGCCCGAGCTTCTCCAGGGACTGGGCCAGGAGGAAGGCGGCGCGGCGGGCCAGGCGCTCGTTCTCGGGATAGGTCTCGATGAAGGTCTGGAACTCGTCGGCGGCCCGCGGGTAGTCGCCCTGCTCGAACCAGTGCTCGCCCCAGTGGAAGCCGATGGCCGGGATGTTCTCGTCGTAGGGATACTTCTCGCGCAGCAGGCCGAAATAGGCCCGGGCCTCGGGCAGGTTGCCCACCTTGAGGTTGATGAGCCCGAGGCTGAACAGGGCCTGGGGCACGCTGGGCGAGTCGGTGTTGGCGTTCATGGCCTGCTGGAAGGCCGTGGACACCTCGTCGAAGTGCCGGGCCATGTCGTCCTTGTACATGGAGAGCAGCACCGCGGCCCGGCTGTACAGGGCCTCCTCGCGCAACTTCTCGGGCAGCAGCGGGTCGGCCAGGATCTCGTCCAGGGCCTTGAGGGCCTCGGCCAGGTTGCCGGTGGAGATCTGGGACTGGGCGCGCAGCAGGGTCAGCTCCAGGCCCTGGACGTGCTTTTCCTGCTCGCTGGGCCCGGCCGTGGCGTTGTCCGGAGCGGCCGGGGCGGCGGGAGCGGCGGACGCGGCCGGGGCCGAGGCGTTGGCGTCGGCGGCCGGGGCGGCCTCGGGGGCCTGGGACGGGGCCTTGGGCGTCAACGGGACGGCCTCGGGCGGCGGACCCTGCAGGGACGGCGGCAGGGCGGGCGCGGCCGGGGCCGGAGCGGTCTCCCGGGGCGCGGCCGGGGCCTCGGCCGGGGTCTGGGGCGTCAGCGGGGCCACCTCGGGCGGCGGACCCTGCAGGGACGGCGGCAGGGCCGCAGGCGCGGCCGGAGCGGGCGCGGCGGCCGGGGCCGGAATGGCCGGAGCGGGCGCGGCCGGAGCGGCCGGCGCGGATTCGGCCGGAACGGGCCGGGGGGCGGGCACGGGCACCGCGGCGGCCATGTCCGTGGGCCCGACCTTCACCGCCTTGTAGCGCTGCGCCCCGGTGTCCGGGTCGCTGCCGCCCGGCGGGCTGGGGCGCACGGCCAGCGGCGCGCCGCCCGAGGTCACCTCGGCGCGCACCGCATAGGGCACGTTGAAAAAGGCCTGCCGGGCCGCATCGGGCCCGGTCTCGGCGGGGGGCGCCGGTTCGGGCGCAGGGGGCGGCGCCGGGGCCGCCGCGGGCGGGGCGGTCGCCACAGGCGGGGCGGCCGCCGCGGGTTTGGCCGGGGCGGCGGGTTTGGCCGGGGTCG
>JBFWIY010000100.1:0-7883 GCA_050255855.1 Desulfovibrionaceae bacterium | reverse complement strand
GCGGGACCTGGAGTACCAGCTCTCCATGCTGCAACGCAAACTCGAAGACCACATCGGCCGCCGCCAGTCGCGGCCGCGGGCCTGAGCCCGGGACCACAACGCAAGGACGGCCGCCGGGCTTCCCCGACGGCCGTCCGAAACGGCGATGTCCCCGCGCTCCGCTAGGCCAGCGGGGTGTTGGGCGTCATGGTCCAGATGCCGCAGGGACAGGCCCCGGCGCAGAAGCCGCAGCCGATGCACTTGTCGGGATCGCTGACCATCTCCACCTCGCCCTCCGCCGTCTCGATGCGGCTGATGGCGCTCTCCGGGCAGATGGCCTCGCACACGCCGCAGTCGCGGCACACCCCGCAGCTCGAACACTGGGCGGCGCAGCCCTCCACGCTGTCGAAGCTCGTCACCCGCGGGTCGAAGTACTCCAGCTTGATGCGCGAGTACGGGATGGGCTCGCTGGTCTCGGAGTGCACCGGCACCATGTCGGGCTGGCGCGAGTCGGATTCGGGACGGCGGCCGGCGAAGATCTCCGCGATGACCGCGGCGGCCTTGCGGCCCGCGCCGATGGCGTCGGTCAGCAGCCCCGGGCGCACCGTGTCGCCGATGGCGAAGACCTTGGAGTCCGTGGTCTGCCACTGGTCGTTGACCACGATGTGGCCGCGCTCGGTGGCGATGTCCCCCGGCAGGAACTCCAGGTCCGGCTGGTCGCCGATGCTCACCATGACCATGTCGGCCTCGATGAGCTCGCCGGTGGAGAGGACCACGCCCTGGTCGGTGATCTCCTTGGTGAAGCAGGGCCAGCGGAAGGTGGCCCCCAGGGCCTCGGCGTCGCGCTTCTCCTTGCCGAAGGCCGCGGGCTTCTGGATGTCGATGAGCTGGACCTGCTCCGCGCCGAAGCGGTAGGCCTCGGTGGCCACGTCGCAGCCCACGTTGCCCGCGCCGATGATGACCACGCGCTTGCCCGGCTTGGCGTCGCCGCGTTTGGCGGCGCGCAGGAAGGTCAGGGCCGGGACCAGCTTCTCCTTGCCCGGCACGGGCAGCACGCGCGGCTTGCTCGCGCCCACGGCCAGCACCACGTAGTCGTACTCGCCCTTCAGGGCGGTGAATTCCTCCGGGGTCATGGCCTGGTCCAGGCGCTTGTGGGGCAGGACCTCGCGGACCCGCTCCAGCTCCTGCTGGAGCACGTCCTGGGGGATGCGGCTGCCCGGGATGGCCGCGGTGAGCTTGCCGCCGAGCTGCGCGGCGGTGTCGTAGATCACGGCCTCGTGTCCGGCGAGGCGCAGCTGCCAGGCCATGGAGAGCCCGGCGGGCCCGCCGCCGATGACCGCCACGCGGCGGCCGGAGAGGGCCGGGAGCTCGGGCATCCGGGCCTTGCGGCTGGCCCGGCCGAGCACGCTCACGTCCACCGGGGCCAGGTTGCCGCCGGTGCGGGTGCACTTCTGCATGCACAGGTGCGGGCAGAGATACCCGCAGACCGTGGCCGGGAAGGGCGTGTAGCCCAGGGCCAGGTCCACGGCCTCGTCCATCTTGCCCTCGCGCACCAGCCGCCAGCGCTCCTGCACCGGGATGCCGGTGGGGCAGCTGCTCTGGCAGGGGGGCAGATATTTCTGGTTCTCCCACACGGGCACGAAGCGGCGCAGGTCGCCGTTGACGATGAGCCCGATGGGGCTGCGGTCCAGGTCGGTGAGGTCGCCGATCATGCCGCCGCGGCCCAGTTCGGCGTCCCAGACCTGACGGTGGAACTGGCCCATGGGACGGCGGGCCTTGGCGGCCTTCTCGTAGGGGCTGAGCGCCACGATGGACTGCCACTCGCCGCGCTTGGAGAGCGTCTTGAGGAGCGCGCCCCGGCCGATGCGCTTCAGGAAACCCTTGAGGTTCTCGGTGAGCCAGGCCCAGTCCGCGTCGGTGATCTCGGCCAGGCGGGCGTCGGCCTGGGAAAAGCCCTGGTAGGCCCCGCGCACGTAGATGCGGCCGCCCACCATGCCCACGCAGGGCCGGAAGCCGAGGACGTTCGTTGGGTCCTGGGGCTCCACCCCGCAGATCACCGCCACGCCGCCGGCCATGAACTCGGCGAAGTAGTCGCCCGCGCCGCCCAGCACCCAAAGTTCCGGGGCCTCGAAGCGCGGGTTGGTCTTGGTCATGGTCATGCCGCGGGCCCCGATGTTGCCCGCGATGAAGACCTTGCCCTGGGCCATGGCGTTGCAGCAGCCGTTGGAGGCGTTGCCGAGCACCGTGATCTCGGCCCCCGCGTTGAGCCAGCCGGTGTCGTCCGAGGCCGGACCGTCCACCTCGATGCTGGTGCCGGGGAAGCCCATGGAGCCCACGCGCTGGCCCGGGGAGCCGGTGATGCGGACGTGGAGGGGTTCGGTCTTGGACACCCAGAGCCGTCCGCCCAGGCCGTGCTGGCCGTAGGCCTCGATCTCGATGTCCCGGGCCCCGGCGGCCACGGCCTCCTGGATGCGGCCCTCCAGGATGCGGGACTGGACCCGTTCGCCGTTTTCCATGCCCGCCAGGCGGGTCGTTTTCGTCTTAGCCATATCGTCTCGCTCCGCTTGCGGCCCGCTCGCGCCGGGCCGCCTCTTCGTTCACTCGCCCGGGCCTAGACCACGTACTTGATCTGCAGCCGGTCGGCCGCGTCCTTGTTCGCGATGCCCAGGGCGTCGGACATGCCGATGGGCAGCGAGGTGGACCGGCCCAGGGGGGCGACGATCTTCTTCAGCTCGGTATCGAAGGCCAGGAACACGTCCACCACGCGCTGGGCGACCTTTTCCGGGTCCAGGCGGCGGTACAGGCGCGGGTCCTGGGAGGTGATGCCCTTGGGGCAGGCCCCGATGTTGCAGACGTTGCAGCGGTCGCCCTCGCTGCCCAGGCAGCCTGCGGCGGCCTGCATCATGTACTTGCCCGAGTGCACGCCGCTGGCGCCCAGCATGATGAGGGCGGCGGCGTTGGCGGCCAGGTTGCCGTTCTTGCCCACGCCGCCCGCGGCGAAGAGCGGGATCTCGTTCTGGCGGCCGAGCTTCACCAGGTTCAGGTAGCAGTCGCGCAGGTTGGAGGCGATGGGGTGCCCCATGTGGTTCATGCTCACGTTGTAGGCCGCGCCGGTGCCGCCGTCCTCGCCGTCGATGACCAGGCCCGCGGCGTAGGGGTTGCGCACCAGGTTGTTGAGCACGGCCAGCGAGGTCGAGGTGGCCGAGATCTTCGGGTAGACCGGCACGCGGAATCCCCAGGCCATGCTCATGGACTGGATCATCTTGGCCACGGCCTCCTCGATGGAGTACTTGGTCTGGTGGGTCGGGGGGCTGGGCAGGCTCACGCCCGTGGGCACGCCGCGGATGGCGGCGATGAGCTTGTTGACCTTGTACCACATGAGCAGGCCGCCGTCGCCCGGCTTGGCCCCCTGGCCGTACTTGATCTCGATGGCGCAGGGGTCCTCCTTCATCTCGGGGATGGCGTGGATGATCTCGTCCCAGCCGAAGTAGCCCGAGGCGATCTGGAGGATGACGTACTTGAGGAACCGGGAGCGCAGCAGCCGCGGGGGGCAGCCGCCCTCGCCCGTGCTCATGCGCACGGGCATGTTCAGCTCCTCGTTCAGGTAGGCGATGCCCATCATCAGCCCTTCCCACATGTTGGGGGAGAGTGCGCCGAAGCTCATGGCGCCGATGATGAGCGGGTAGATCTCGCGCACGGGCGGGGCCCAGCCGTGCTCCGAGGCGACCTTGATGGCGTCCTCGGGCGGCAGCACGCGGCCCAGCAGGGTGCGCAGCTCGAACTCGTGCCGCCCGGCGTCCAGGGCCGGGTCGGTGAGCATGGAGATGCGGATGAACTTGACCTGGTCCAGCACGCTGCCGGTGTCGTTGCGGCGGCCGCCGCGGGTGCGGGGCTGGCCGTTCTGGTTGCGCTGGAACTTGAGCGTGGTGGAGCTGTCGTGCTCGCTGACCGGGCGGATGGCCCCGTTGGGGCAGATCATGTTGCACATGCCGCAGCCGATGCAGGCGTTGGCGGGCTCGGTCTTCTGGCGCACGCCGTAGAAGATGGAGTGCTCGTTCCTGGGCCGTTTGGCCAGGCCGGGCTCCGTGACCACGGTGCGCTTGCGGAACACGCCGAGTTCGATGGCCTGCACCGGGCACACCGTGCAGCAGCGGCCGCACAGGGTGCACAGATCCTTGTTCCAGGCGACCTGCCAGGGCAGGTCCTTGACGCTCAGCGTTGTGGGGCTAATGGCAGATTTTGGCTGCATATGGTCATCTCCCGGCAGTCGGGGTCGATTATCACGGTATCCAGGTGCATGGGCTGGAAGTCCTTGGACTTGTCACGATCGGGGACCACGGCGTCGAGCCCGCAGATCTCCGAGGAGAAGGCGTAGAGGCCGTCGCGGCCGCCCACCACGCCGGGGCGCAGCTTCTTGCGGTCCTGGCACATGAACATGCGGCCGTCGGGCAGACAGCCCATGACGCAGTTGGGACCGTCGATGATGAGCTTGCGGCAGGACATCTTGAGCTGGCGCAGGAAGGCCTCGTCCGGCCGGCCGGCCAGCTCCCCGGTGGTGAGCGGGGTGATGACGTGCTTGTAGGCCTGGACCGGCAGGCCCAGGTGCTTCAGGGTGTAGTGCATGATGTGGGTGAACACCTCGGAGTCGGACTGGTAGCCCATGTACCCCGGCACCCCGCGACCCATGAGGTACTCCTTGATGGGCACGAAGGCGGTGTTCTCCCCGTTGGTCATGGTGCTCACGCCCTGAATGAAGAACGGGTGGCAGGCGTAGAGATTGATGGCGTAGTTGGTGTTCTGCCGCCCCTGGGCCAGGATGCGCCGGGCGTGGAGCTCGGGCCGGTCCAGGCCGAGGTAGTTCCCGATGGTCAGGGGGTCGCCGACCTCCTTGATCATCACGGTGTCCGGCCAGAAGCTGAAGGCCACCATGTCGCCCTTGGCCTCGCCCAGCTCGCGCAGCATCACCCGGGTCTCGACCAGGTCGATCTCGCGCTCCTCGGGGGTCAGGGACTCCCAGCGCTTGGGCCGGGCGTAGGCGCGGGCCAGGTAGGTGCCGCGGCGCGGGGTGCCCGCCGGGGGCGCGCCGGCCGGATTCAGCATCAGGGTGTGGCGGGAGATGAAGCCCCGCTCGCCCATGAGGTCATCCAGGCGCTGCATGCCCTCGTCGGTGAAAATGCCCGACAGGATCGGACAATCCTTCATCTCGGCAAAAGGTCCGCCCAGGCCGTTCAGGTAGACCCCGACTCCCGAGCCGTCGTGTCCTTCCTTCATCAGGTTCAGGGCGCGGATGGCCGCCATGGGGGACACGGGGTCACGGCTGGCCAAAGCGAACAAACGGCACATATTTCATTTTCCTCCGCAAACGATGGCGTCGACCCACTTCCATAAGGACCAATCGGACATGGAGTCAATCTCTGACTTGACGACAGAATCGGAAAAAAACACTGCCCGCGCCGAAGAATCCTCGGCAGTTTTTTGTCAGTTATGGGTAATTATTGATGAATACACAAAACATCGGCCATCCCGATCCGCGTCGCATCGCCTTGCGCCCCGAGGCGGCCGGGGCTAGCATGCTTTCCTGAATCGCCTCCACCTCCAGCGCGGAGTTCACCCCATGATTCTCGATATCCTGCCCAATGCTTGGCGCTACGAAGCCCTGCATCCGGCCTTCACCTCGGCCTTCGCCTTCCTGCGCAACCCCGACCTCATGGACCTGCGCCCCGGACGGCACAACGTGGGCGGCCCGGGACTCTGGGCCAGCGTGAACGACGGCCCGGGCCGGGACCCGGGCGACGCCATGCTGGAGGCCCACCGGGCCCACATCGACATCCAGCTGGTGCTCGACGGGGTGGACCGCATCGGCTGGCGGCCCCTGGGCCAGTGCGCCCACCCCCTGGCCCCCCACGACCCCACCCGGGACGTGCGCTTCTGGCGCGACGAGCCCATCTGCTGGGTCACGGTGGAGCCCGGGGCCTTCGCCATCTTCTTTCCCGAGGACGCCCACCTGCCCATGATCGGCCCGGATCCCCGCCGCAAGGTGGTGCTGAAAGTGGCCACCGCCACCGGCCTCTGATCCCCCGGGCCGGGCGCAGAAAAAGGGCGGACCCGCGCGGGCCCGCCCCTGGATGCCTGTTCGCCGCGGCCGGGGCGGCCGCGCCCGCCCTACTTGCAGAGGGCCGTCATCTGCTCGCGCTCCGGGGCCAGCAGGAAGAGCAGGCCCTGGATGTCGTCGGCCCGCAGGCTGCCGTTGCGGTTCATGATGAGCTGGATGATGGGGGTGAGCACCTGGTCGCGCTCGGTGGTCTCCAGCCGGGCGGCCAGGGTCTGGTTGTCCGTGGCGTAGTGCAGCACGGCCTGCAGCAGCTGCATGCGGTGGGAGACGTTGTTGAAGATGCGCACGAGCTGGGCGTCGGACCCGGAGCTGCGGGCCAGGGTGCAGGCCAGCCAGGCGGCCTCCACGGCCGAGCCGTAGAGGGTGTCCAGGGTCACGTCCAGCACCTCGGGATCGTGCTCCGCGGCGTCGAGCTGGCGCATGAGCATGTCGTAGTTGGCCTTGTACCAGGCCTGGCGCGCGGCCTCGTCGTCGGGGTTGGTGCGCAGGGCCTCCAGCAGCTTGTCGTCGAAGCGGTAGGCCTCCACGCGGTCCCGGGCCTCCAGCCGCCAGAGGACCTGGTCCATGATGGCGTCGCGGGTGGCGGTGAAGATGTCCAGGTGTCCGAACTCGCGGGCGTACTTGGAGTCGGCCACGTACACGCCGCCCAGCAGGCGCAGGCCTTCCTGGTCCTTGCACCCGGCCACGCCCGTGAGCGGGGCCAGGAGCTCGGGCTGAAAGGAGAGCCCGGCGTCGCGGAAGGCCTCGAAGTCCTGCTGGGTGCGGGCCACGTTGTCGTAGGTGTAGATTTCCTTCACCTTGGCCACCACGTCCGCCAGATCCGGACCTCCGGCCAGGGCCGAAGCGCAACACAGAGCGGTCAGCAGAATCAACATGAGGCAGGCCGAGCAGGCCGTTTTGATGCGCATCGTCCGTCTCCTTGCATCCATCTTGGTGTCTTGACTCAAATTTTTCCTACCCTTCGCCCGAAATGGGCCGGGGGCGCGCCCCACTCCCTGCGGCCTAGCACAAATCGAAACGGCTGAACACCCGCTCCCCCGGCCGTTCCGCACCCGGAAACCCATTCCGGCCGGGTAAAGGGGTTGCACTCGACGAAGCATTGGTGCACAACCGAGCCGCCCCCGGTCCAAATTCCCAGGCCCGGAGTCAAAAATCCCCCGGAGCGTCTCGTATGGCATATCGAGCAAGCAATCGTGTCGGCTTCTTTCTCGGTCCCGTGCTGTTCCTCCTCATGCTCCTGCTGCCGCTGCCCGAAGGCATGAAACCCGAGGCCCAGCGAGTAGCGGCCATCACCCTGCTCATGGCGGTGTGGTGGATCACGGAGGCGGTGCCCATCCCGGCCACCTCGCTGCTGCCCATCGCCCTGTTCCCGCTGCTCGGGGTGATGCCTTCGGCCAAAGCCACGATCCCTTACGCCAACCACCTGATCTTCCTGTTTATGGGCGGCTTCTTCATTGCCGTGACCATGGAACGCTGGAATCTGCATCGCCGCGTAGCCATCGCCACCATCCGCCTGGTGGGCACCTCGCCCGCCCGGCTGGTGCTCGGCTTCATGCTCGCCACGGGCCTGCTCTCCATGTGGATCTCCAATACGGCCACGGCCATGATGATGGTGCCCATAGCCCTGGCGGTCATCCAGCAGATCACCGGCCTGAACAAGCAGCACCTCACCGGGACCTGCACCGCCGATCCCGACGGCCAGAAGCTGGGCATCTCGCTCATGCTCGGCGTGGCCTACTCGGCCTCCATCGGCGGCGTGGCCACCCTCATCGGCACCCCGCCCAACGTCATC
>JBFWIY010000099.1:0-7894 GCA_050255855.1 Desulfovibrionaceae bacterium | reverse complement strand
GGCGCATCCCGGGTCGCCGGATTCCATGCGGTGCAGCAGGGCGCGGGAGATGCCCGCCCGTTCGGCCAGGGCCTCGGCGGTGAGGCGCGCGGCCATGCGGCCCTCGCGGATGAGGTTGCCCAGGTGGACGAGGGCGTCGCGGGTGTAGCGGGAATACGCCCGCCGGGCGGGTTTGGCCACGGGAACCTCGCGCTGTTTATGATCCATGAATCGGCGTCGTGCGCTGTTCATGGGTCATATCCGATAGGCGGTCGGAGCGTCAAGGGGTGTGTGCCATAAATAGAGCATAAGAAAGTCAGCGCGCTGTTTATGATACGGCCCGGTCCGGCGAGGGCGCAGGGGGGAGGCGTTGTGCAACCCGGGGCGGGGGGGGCACGGCGGCCCGGGAACATGGGCGAGCGTTTTATGGGAGGCGGCGGCCGGAGGGGGAGAGGCGGGGGCCGGACAAGGGGGGACACGGGGAGGCGGGGTGGCGGCCGGGGCCGGGAACGCGGGGGCGGGGACGGGAGACGGGGCCGGGCGGGAGTCCGGAAAAGCGGGGCCGGAAAAGCGGGGACGGGGGGCGACGGAGACGGGCGCGCCCGGAGGAAATGCGGACCGCCCTGGCCGCCCGGCCCCCTCATCTCCCGGACTGACAACGCGGCGCGGGTCTGATAGATTGAATATATCTCTTGGGAAGGAGGCGTCATGGCCGAGTACAAGCTCAGCCAGATGGTCAAGGCGGCAGGCTGAGCCGCCAAGATCGCTCCAGGGGACCTGGAGCTGGCCCTTTCCGGCCTGGGGGTGGCCGATCCGCGAGTCCTGGCCGGGAATCCCGGCGACAACGAGGACGCCGTGGTGGTGCGCCTGCCCGACGGCTGCGGCGGGAACGGCCCGGCCCTGGTCCAGACCGTGGACTTCTTCACCCCCACGGTGAACGACCCCTTCCGCTTCGGCCGCATCGCCGCGGCCAACGCCCTGTCCGACGTCTACGCCATGGGCGGCACGCCCCTGGCCGCCATGAACATCGTGTGCTTCCCGGCCAAGACCCTGCCCATGGACGTGCTGCGCCGCGTGCTGGAGGGCGGGATGGACGCCGTGCGCGAGGCCGGGGCCGTCCCGGCCGGGGGCCACTCCGTGGACGACCCGGAGATCAAGTTCGGCCTGGCCGTGTCCGGCCTGGTGGACCCGGCGCGCATGGCCACCAACCGCGGGGCCCGGCCCGGGGACCACATCGTGCTCACCAAGGCCCTGGGCACCGGCGTGCTGGCCACGGCCGTGAAGGCGGACTGGGAGGGCTACGAGGCCCTGGAGGAGCTGCTCTTCCAGGTGAGCGGCCGGCTCAACGCCGCGGGCGGCGCGGTGATCCGGGAGCTGGGCCTCATCGGGGCCACGGACATCACCGGGTTCGGGCTCATGGGCCACCTGTTCGAGGTGGCCCGGGCCAGCCGGGTGGCGGTGGAGGTCTCCCTCTCGGCCGCGCCGCTCCTGCCGCGGGCCCTGGAGCTGGCGGGCATGGGGCTCATGCCCGCGGGCAGCCTGTGCAACCGCCGCCACTACATGGAGTTCTGCCAGGCCGCCCCGGACCTGGACCCCGTGGCCACGGACCTGCTCTTCGACGCCCAGACCTCGGGCGGCCTGGCCCTGTTCGTGCCCCCGGACCGGCTGGACCGCGCCCGGGAGATGCTCCTGGCCGCCGGGGACCGCGCCGACGTGGTGGGCCGGGTCCTGGCCGCCGGGCCCGGACGCCCGCCCCTGCGCATCACGCCGTGACGGGCCCGGCCCCGACCCGAACCCCAGCCCGGAGGCGCAGGACATGAAGATCCTCATCTGCGGCGCGGGCCGCACCACCCGCGAGCTGCTGCGCCGCCTGGGCGAGGGCTGGGAAGTCACCCTCATCGACCCCCGGCCCGACCAGCTGGCCCGGGCCACGAGCCTCTTCCCGCGCATCCTCAGCGCCGTGACCGCCGACGCCTCCAGCGAGCTGGTGCTCAAGAAGGCGGGCATCGCGGACCACGACTACGTGCTGGCCATGACCGGGGACGACGAGGTGAACCTGGCCGTGGTGGGCACGGCCGCGGCCCAGGGAGTGACGCAGATCTCCGCCCTGGTGCGCGACGAGAAATACCACAAGAGCTTCGCCGAGCTGGGCGTGCACACCTTCATGGGCCCGGGCCTGGTGGCCCAGAACATCTACCACTACCTCCAGGACCCGCGCCTGCACGTCACCCCGCTGGTCTCCGGCCCGGGCGCGGTCTACGAGGTGAACGCCTCGTCCCACTTCCGGGTGGTGGGCAAGCGGGCGTCCTACTTCTCGCGGTCCGGGGCGCGGCTGGCCGCCATCATCCGCCGGGACCAGCTCCTCTTCCCCCGGCCCAAGACCCCCATCCTGGCCGACGACCGGCTCATCATCGTGGGCAAGCCCGACATCTTCGAGCCCGTGTGCGAGCTGCTGGAGTGCGGCAACCCGCACTTCCCCCTGGCCTACGGCCAGGGCATGCTGCTCGCCCTGGGCGAACGCGAGCCCGAGAGCCCCTCCGAGTTCAATCCCATCCTGTCCGAAGGGCTCTTCCTGGCCCAGAACACCAAGGTGGCCGCCGTGACCGTGCTCTGCCCGGGCAGGGCCTGCCCCATCGACGAGCACCTGGCCCAGTGGCCCCAGAACACCCGGCCCGAGGTGCGGCCCCTGGAGGGCGGGCTGCGCCGCCGCCTGCGCGAGCTCTGCGCCGAGGGCAACTACGGCCTGGTGGTGGTGCCCCAGCTGGGGGTGAACCTCTTCGAGACCCTGGCCAAGGCCCCGCTGGTGGAGCTGGCGGGCGATTTGGACACCCCGCTGCTGGTGGCGCGCTTCTCCGTGCCCTACGAGCGCATCCTGGTGCCCTTCAACGGCACGGCCATGAGCGAGCTGGCCCTGGAGGTGGCCGTGGACCTCTCCCGCCAGCTCCACGCCGAGGTGAGCGCCGCCGTGGTGGAGGAGCCGGAGTTCCTGAGCGGCCAGGACGAGGAGGCCCGGGTCCAGGCCCTCCTCACCCGGCTGCGCGAGCTGGCCCACATCCACAAGGTCCCCATCCGGGAGGTCCGCCGCCGGGGCAACCCGGTGAAGGAGCTGGTGGCCCTGAGCGCGGAGTACGAGCTCCTCGTCCTCGGCAGCACCAACCGCGGCAAGGGCCTGCTCGCCCCCAACATCGGCGACCACCTGGCCCGCAAGGCCCAGTGCTCCGTGCTGCTCCTGGCCATGTAGAGGCCCAAGGGACACCCCATGCACGCCGAGGCCCTGTCCCTGCTCGTCATCTCCCTGGCCGTGGCCGTGCTGCCGTCCGTGGCCCGGGTGCTGCGCCTGCCCGCGGCCGTGGTGGAGATCGCCTTCGGCGTCATCATCGGCAAGAGCGTGCTCAACGCCGCCCTGGGCGGGGAATGGCTGCCCTTCCTGGCCCAGCTCGGCTTTTTGGTGCTCATGTTCCAGGCGGGCATGGAGATCGACTTCACCATGCTGCGCGGCCAGGGGGCCCGGCGCATGGGCCTGCACCTGGCCGTGTTCGCCGCCACCCTGCTGGCGGCCGGGGCCGCGGCCCGGCTGCTGGGAGGCGGGGTGTTCCTGGCCCTGGTGCTCTCCACCACCTCGCTCGGCCTGGTGGTGCCCACCCTGCGCGAGTCCGGCCTGGCCCGGCGGCCCCTGGGGCAGAACATCCTCATCGCCGCCACCCTGGCCGACTTCCTGACCCTGCTCGGCATCACCTTCTATGTGCTCTACGCCCAGTACGGCCTGAGCTGGCGCTTCGTGCAGCCCCTGCCGCTCTTCGCCGGGTTCGCCCTGGCCCTGTGGGCGGCGCGGCTCTGGGCCTGGTGGCACCCGGAGCGGGCCCGGCGGCTGCTGGCCGCCAGCGACGCCCAGGAGATGGGCGTCCGCCTCTCCCTGGCCCTGCTCTTCGTGTTCGTGGGGGTGAGCGAGCTGGTCCGGATCGAGCCCGTGCTCGGGGCCTTTCTGGGCGGCTGCATCCTGAGCTTCGTGTTCCGGGAGAAGGAGCCCCTGGAGCACAAGATCTCCGCCCTGGGCTTCGGGTTCCTCATCCCGCTCTTCTTCATCCACGTGGGCATGGGGTTCGACGTGGCCGCGGTGCTCTCGCCGGAGCGGCTGGGCTTCGTGGGGCTGCTCTTCCTGCTGGCCCTGGGGGTCAAGCTGGTCCCCGGGCTGCTCTACCCGCTCTGGGGGCTGCGCCTGCGCGACGGGCTCAAGGCCGGGCTGCTGCTCTCCTCCCGCCTCTCGCTCATCGTGGCCGCGGCGGCCATCGGCCTGGAGCGCGGGTTCCTGGACCGCGGCACCAAGGACGCCGTGGTCCTGCTGGCCCTGCTCACCTGCCTGGCCGGACCGGCCCTCTTTCGCCTGGCCACGCGGCGCGAGGCGCGCCGGGCCGCGCAGGAGCGCGCCCTGGCGGACCAGGAGGACTAGGAAAAATAACGAAGGGGCCGTCGGGCCCGGGGGGAGCGCTACGGCAGCCGCAGGTCCAGGGCGTCCAGGTACGCCTCGCCCGTGAACACCAGGGTGGCGTTGCCCTGGAGGTGCACGCCCAGATCGTCCAGGTGCACGGTGAGGACCTCGCCCCCGGTGGTGGTGAGCCGGGCGCTGGGGCCGGTGAGCCCGAGGCGGTGGGTCACCAGCTGGGTGGCGGCCGCGCCGGTGCCGCAGGCGTAGGTCTCGGCCTCCACGCCGCGCTCGTAGGTGCGCAGGAGCAGCTCGGTGGGGCTGACCACCTGCACGAAGTTCACGTTGGTGCCCGCCGGGGCGAAGGCCTCGTGGTAGCGCAGGGTGAGCCCCACGGTGTTCACGTCCACGGTGGCCACGTCGTTCACCAGGACCACGGTGTGGGGCACGCCGGTGTTGACGAAGTGGACCGTGACGTCCTGGTCGTTGACGTCGATGGTCTTGTTGAGCTCCAGGCCCTGGGCCGGGGTGAGCAGGACCTTGACCTGCCCGGCGTCCGGGCCCTCGGTGACGAGCTCGGCGCTGATGGGCCCGGCGTCGGTGCCGAAGCGGTGCCTGGCCGGGGCCAGGCCGATCCGGTGGGCCAGCTTGGCGGCGCAGCGCGAGGCGTTGCCGCACATCTCGGCCCGGGAGCCGTCGGCGTTGTAGAAGTGCCAGCGGTAGTCCAGGCCGGAGCCGGACGGGGGCTCCTCCAGGAAGAAGATGCCGTCGGCGCAGATGCCGAAGGCCCGGGCGCAGGCCTTGCGCGCCCAGTCGGCCATGTCCGCCACGGGGATGCCGTACTGGCGGTTGTCGATGGCGATGAAATCGTTGCCGCAGCCCTGCATCTTGAAGAAGGCGAAGCGATCGTCCCGGCTCATGCGCTGTGCTCCTTTTGCTGGGGGCTTGCTCTCGCCTCTTGTTTCAGATGGTGACAAAAACGTCAAGACGCGTCGGGCCGGAATATGGCCCAATCCACGGGAATCTTGGCCTTGCGTCCGGCCTTGTTGGTGAAGAGCACGTGGCCGTGCTCCCGGCCGAAGCGGTAGAGGTCGCGGGTGACGGCCACGTCCTGGCGGCAATAGGACTCGATGAGGTCCATGCGGCCCTCCTTCCACCATTGCAGGGCCATGAGTCCGTCGGCGCTCTTGCCCACCTCCAGGGTGGCCTGGGCCAGGTTGTCCAGCTTGAGCCGGAACCCCAGGCGGGAGTGGATGGAGGCCAGCAGGTCCAGGGTGGGCACGCGCATCCAGGGGAAGCGGTGCACCCCGCGCAGCACGGCGTAGTCGAAGCGCAGGATGTTGAACCCGATCATGAGGTCGAAGTCGGCCATGCGCTCGGCCAGGGCCGGGATCTCGTCCTGGGTGAAGGCGACGTACTCGTCCGGGCCGGAGTCGTAGAGCACGGCGATGGACACGCCCATGCGGTCGGCGCGGTTCCAGCCGCCCACGTCGGCGGCGCTGTAGCGGGTCTCGATGTCCAGCACGCCGTAGCGGCCGGGGTCCACGGGGGCGGGGGCGGGCTGGTCACAGGGGGCATCGGCCATGTCGGGGTCCTCCGGGGCGGCGGTGAGGGTGAGGCGCGGGGGCGGGGGCGGGCAGGCGGCGGGCTCGTAGGCCTCGCCCAGCATCCCGGCCAGGACGAAGATGCAGGCGGCCTTGTCGATGGGTCGGTTGCCCGAGCCGCACTTGGGGGAATGGACGCAGGAGGGGCAGCCCAGGTCGCAGGGGCAGTCGCGCACGTTGGTCAGGGTGGCGGCCAGGAGCTCGGCCGCCTGGGCGTACCCCTGGCGGGCCAGGCCCGCGCCCCCGGGCAGGCCGTCGTAGATGAACACCGCGGGCCCGCCGGTCTGGGGGTGCATGGGGGTGGAGATGCCGCCCAGGTCGTTGCGGTCCGTGAGCACCAGCAGGGGCATGATGCCGATGGCCGCGTGCTCGGCCGCGTGGATTCCGCCCATGAAGTGGAGCATCTTGTCCTCGGCCTCGCGCCGCACGGCGTCGGGGATGTCGAACCACAGGCCCTCGGTCTCGAAGACCAGCGGGGGCATGTCCGGCAGGGGCGTGATGCCGAGCATGCGGCCGCCGCGCACGGCCCGCTTCTCGTACCCGGTGATCTGCTCCGTGACCTTGAGGCGGCCCAGGCTCACCCGGCAGGCCCCCACGGCCTTGGTGTCGAAGACCTCCAGGATCTCCGTGCTCTTCTCGCCGCGGACCCGGGTGTAGTAGCGCACCCGGGCCGGGGCGGCGCGCACGGTGCCGGCGGCCAGGTCCAGCTCCTGGATCACGTAGGTCCGGCCGTGGTGCAGGTAGACCGCGCCGGGGTGGGTCTCGCGCAGGGCGCGCACCTGGTCCACCATTCCGATGACCGCGCCGATCGCCTTGCCCCCCTCCCCCGCGCCCGTGCTCTCGATGTGCAGGGTGTGGCCCGAGCCGCGTAGGTCCACCTCGCGCTGGGGGCGCTTGCGGTCCGTGGCCCACTCCCCGCCCGGGCCGTCGGCCAGCTCGAAGAGCCGCCCCTCGGCCGTGAGGGCCTGGACCCGGGCCAGGACCTCGGGGGCCTGCAACAGGGGCTCGTCGGCCTGGAGGGTCAGCTCGGCCGCGGCGCAGACCAGGTGACGGTCCAGGATCACCGGGTTGTGCGGGTTGAGCACGGCGTTCTCGGGCGGCCGGGCGAAGAAGTCCTCGGGGTGGCGCATGAAGTACTGGTCCAGGGCGTCTTCCTGGGCGATGAGGGCCACGGCGGACTCCCGCCCGGCCCGGCCCACCCGGCCCCCGCGCTGCCAGGTGGCCATGACCGAGCCCGGGTAGCCCACCAGGATGCACAAATCCAGGCCGCCGATGTCGATGCCCAGTTCGAGCGCGGAAGTGGAGATGACCGCCAGCAGCTCGCCCGTGGCCATGCGCGCCTCGATGCCCCGCCGCTCCTCGGGCAGGAACCCGGCGCGGTAGGCGCTGATGCGCCCCATGTACTCGCCCGAGCGCTCGGCCGCCCACAGGGCGATGAGCTCGGTCATCTTGCGCGACTGGCAGTAGACGATGGTGCGCAGCCCCCGGGCCAGGGCCGACTGGAGCATGAGGATGGCGGCCTGGGACGGGGAGCCCAGCGGGTTGATGAACAGCATGTGCCGGGCGCTGGTGGGCGCGCCGGACTCGGTGACGGCCGTGACCGGCAGGTCCGTGAGGGCCCGGCAGAGCTCGGCCGGGTTGCCCACCGTGGCCGAGCAGAAGATGAAGGTCGGGTCCGCGCCCCAGGCCGCGGCCACCCGGCGCAGGCGGCGCAGCACCATGCCCATGTGCGAGCCCAGGACCCCGCGATAGGTGTGGACCTCGTCGATGACCACCCAGCGCAGGGAGGCCAGCAGCGGGGCCCAGGTCTCGTGGTGGGGCAGCACCGAGAGGTGCAGCATCTCCGGGTTGGTGAGCACCACGTTGGGCGGATTGTCGCGGATCTTTTTCC
>JBFWIY010000098.1:0-7957 GCA_050255855.1 Desulfovibrionaceae bacterium | reverse complement strand
AAGAGCCCGGCCGCCCGGCCCCAGGCCAGCAGGTCCAGGAGCCGGTCCTGGATCCCGGCCGCGGCCCCGAGCAGGGGGGCGGCCGCGTCCGGCCAGCACGGGGCCAGGACCAGCCCGGCCAGGCCCAGGGGCAGCACGGCCAGGCCCAGCACGGGCAGCCAGACGGCGTTGAGCAGGAAATTCGGGGCCAGGCGGCCGAAGGTCCAGGCCGTCACCGGCAGCACGGCCAGCTGGGCGGCCAGGCTCATGGCCAGCACCGCCCCCAGGTCCCGCACCGGGACCAGCCCCCAGCGGACCGCCGCGGCGCGCCACCCCTCCAGCCCCTCGGGCAGCGCATCCAAAATGCGGCCCAGGGGCCGGGCCAGGGGCAGCAGCACCACGATGCCCGCCACGGCCAGGGCCGAGAGCTGGAGCCGAAGGTCGAAGACCGACAGGGGCGAGACCAGGAGGATGACGGCCAGGGCGAAGAACAGGCCGTCCAGGAGCACGCGGTCGCGGCCGCGCCAGAGCAGCCAGCCCCAGGCCGCGAACATGCAGGCCGCCCGCACCAGGGAGGGCGAAAACCCGCCCAGCCAGCAATACCCCGCCACCAGGGGCGCGGCCAAAAGCACGGCCAGCCGGGGCCGGGCCACGCGCAGATAGAGCCCCGGCCGAACCCGGCCCGCCAGCCGGGCCAGGCCCACGCCCAGCAGCACCACGAACCCCAGGTGCAGGCCGGACAGGGCCAGGGTGTGGGCCAGGCCCGCGGCGGTCAGGGACTCGCTCACCTCGGGGTCCAGACCGGAGCGGTCGCCGAAGAGCAGGGCCCGGACCATGGCCCCGCCCTGGTCCAGGGGCAGCAGCGCGGCCACCCGGGCCTCCAGGCCCTCGCGCAGCCGCCAGGAGAGCGGCCCGGGGACCTCGGCCAGGGTCAGGCCGCGCGGCCCCGGGCTGTAGGTGCGCCAGAGGGCCCCGCGGGTGCGCCAGGAAAAGGCGTAGTCCCAGGCCCCGGGGTTGCCGTAGCCGGTGATGCGGTAGACCCGGGCGTCCAGGGTGACGGCGCTGCCCGGGGCGGGCCGGGCCGTGGGGTCGTACCAGCTCCACAGGGCCCGGCCGGGCAGGCGCAGGGAGGGCCGGGCCGGACCGGAATTCGAGGGGGGATTCGGGGAGGAATCCGGGGCGGCGTCATGATTGGACCCGGGGCCGGAGTCGGGCCCGGAGTCGGGCGCGGTCTCCCCGGACTCCCCTGCCCCGCCCTTGCCCCGGGGCTCGATGCGCAGGTCCGCCAGGAGCACCTGGGCCCGGCCGCCCGGGCGGTCGGTGAAGTCCGCCACCACCCCGTGCAGCCGCACCGGGGCCCCGCCCGCGGCCCATGCCGGCAGCGGGGCGGGTTCGGCGGGCAGACGCAGCCAGCCCCAGCCCAGGCCCAGGAGAAAGGCCGCGCCCAGGGCCCAGACCCGCGGCCCGGCCGCGCCCAGCCGCCGGGCCAGCAGGACGAGCACGGCCAGGCAGGCCAGGGCGGGCAGGGGCCAGCGCAGGGCCAGCAGCCCGCAGACCGCGGCCAGAAAGGCCACCTGCCACGGCAACAGCCCGGGCAGGCCGCGGCGCGGCCGCGGTCCGTCCCGATCCGCCCGCGGCGGCCGCCCCGGCGCGGCCACCCGGCCCTACTCCGGCTCGCGCCGGACCCGCGCCCCCACGCCGGAGAGCTTGGCGTCCAGGTCTTCGTAGCCCCGGTCCAGGTGGTAGATGCGCGAGATCTCGGTGGTTCCCTCGGCGGCCAGCCCGGCCAGCACCAGGGAGGCGCTGGCCCGCAGGTCCGAGGCCATGACCGGCGCGCCCACCAGCCGTCCCACGCCCTTGACCATGGCGGTGCGGCCGCGCAGGCGCACGTCCGCGCCCAGGCGCACCAGCTCCAGCACGTGCATGAAGCGGTTCTCGAAGATCTTTTCCTCGATGGTGCCGGTGCCCTCGGCCATGCACATCAGGGCCATGAACTGGGCCTGCATGTCCGTGGGGAAGCCGGGATACGGCTGGGTGGTGACGTCGATGGCCGTCAGCGGCCCCTTGCGGCGGACCAGCACGCCCTCGGCGGTCTGCTCCACGGCCACGTTCATGGCGCGCAGCTTGGTGATGACCGCCTCCAGCTCGGCGAAGGGGCAGTCCGTGAGCACCACCTCCCCGCCGGTGATGGCCCCGGCCACGAGGTAGGTCCCGGCCTCGATGCGGTCGGGCATGACGCGGTACTCGCCGCCGTGCAGGGCGTCCACGCCCTGGATGCGGATGACGCTGGTGCCGTGGCCGGTGATCCGCGCCCCCAGGACGTTGAGGAAATTGGCCAGATCCTTGACCTCGGGCTCGCGCGCCGCGTTCTCCAGCACGGTCTCGCCCCGGGCCAGGCTGGCGGCCATGAGCAGGTTCTCGGTGCCGCCCACGGTGGGGAAGTCGAACACGATGTGCGCGCCGGTGAGCCCGTCGCAGCGGCCCATGATGTAGCCGGAGGTGATCTCGAAGGTCGCCCCCATCTGCTCCAGGGCCTTGAGGTGCAGGTCCACGGGCCGGGCCCCGATGGCGCAGCCCCCGGGCAGGGCCACCTTGGCCTCCCCGGCCAGGGCCAGCAGCGGCCCCAGGCAGAGCACCGAGGCGCGCATGGTCTTCACCAGGTCGTAGGGGGCCTCGGTCTTGAGCTCCCCGGGCCGCACCGTGGCGACGTCGCCCTCGAAGGTGGTTTCGCAGCCGAGGATATCCAGCAGTTTCAGCGTGGTGCGGATATCGCGCAGCCGGGGGACGTTGGTGAGCCGGACCGGGTCGCGCGGCAGCAGACCGGCCATGAGGATGGGCAGGGCCGCGTTCTTGGAGCCGCTGATGCGGATGGTCCCCTCCAGTCTGCGGCCGCCGTCGATGATGAGCTTGTCCATGAATCTCCCTGGTTCCCGGCCGCGTCCCCGCCCGGGAAGGGGCCGGGGCGGCATGTCGCCGGAATATGCGGATTGCGCTTGACCATCCCGGCCAAGCCGGTTAGAGAAATCTCCCTTACGCGGTGGGTGTAGCTCAGTTGGTAGAGCACCTGGTTGTGGCCCAGGTGGCCGTGGGTTCAAGTCCCATCACTCACCCCAGCGGAATCGAAGGGGATCGGGTTTCGGCCCGGTCCCCTTTTCGCGTTCATTGCGCCGCGCCTCCCGCGCCCAGCACCGGCACGTCCGCCTGCGGCCGCTCGGCCCGGTTCAGGGCCTCCCACAGCCCGGCCGCCCCGGGGGCGGCGAAGCGGCGCTCGCTCAGGATGGACTCGGCCGTGGCCCCGGAGCCGTAATAGGCCGCGTCGGCGCTGGCGAGGCTCTGGAATCCGCCGCCCTCCAGGCTCACGCCCACCCAGGCCCCGTCCGAGCGCACGAACACGTGCACCGGCTTGTCCGAGTACAGGGTGGACACGTCGCTGCGGCCCACGTCGTGAAATACGGTGATGTCCGCCGCGGCCCGGAACTCCAGGCCGGACTCGATGGTCCGGGCCACCACGCCCTCGTCCATGAGCAGCAGCACCATGGTGGCGCGCTCCACGCCCATCTGGAGCCCCCAGCCGCCGCGCCCCAGGCGGTAAAAGGCCGGGGGCGACCACTGGTCCGCGGCGTTGCGGGTGAGCAGCACCCCGTCCCCGCCGGCCAGGGAGATGATGTAGCCCGCGCGCACCAGGTCCGGCACGATGAGCACGCCCCGGGCCTCGGCCAGCATGGAGCCGAAGAGCGGGCCGCCGTGGGCGCGCATGTCCGTCACGGCCCGGGCCGCGCGCTGCACCAGGTCCTGCTCCGCGCCGCTCGCGCCGTCCACCGCGCCGCCTCCGCCATTGGTGGTGGCGCAGGCCGCCAGCAGCGTCCCGGCCAGCAGGCCGACCAGCATCACGGCCGTCCGCATCATCCTGCGCATCCTTCGCCTCCGCCGGTTGCAGCGTCCATCGCTCAGGGCCTTCCGTCCCCGCCCAACCCGAACCCGAGCCGGACCAGCACCGCGGCCACGGCCTGGGCCACGCCGGGCAGCTCCACCACCCGCCAGTCCCCGCCCACGCGCGCCAGGCGCAGATGCAGGGTCAGCGCCAGGGCCAGCCCGGGGTGGTAGACGTCCAGGTCCACCAGGGCGTTGTCCAACGTCGCCCGGGCCAGGCGCGCCCCCCGGAAAAAGCGGCCGCCGGGGTCCCCGGCCGGGCCGCGCACGCAGTCAGCCGCGTTGAACAGGGTCTCGGGCACCCCGGGCAGCCCGGCCCGGCCCGCCCGCACGGCCCCGCGCACCGCATCGGCCACGGCCCGGGTGAGCCGCGGGGTCAGGGACCCGGCCAGGTAGTCCCCGGCCAGCCGGGCCTCGCCGTCGTCCACCTTCGAACCGTCCGCGCCCGGGCGGCCATAAAAGCGGTCCAGGTAGTCGCCCACGGCCCGGGCGGCCACGGCGTCCACGTCCACGTAGCGCTCGAAGGCCGCCAGGTCGCGCTCCCGAAAGGCCCGGGCGGCGCGTTCCAGACAGCGCCCCGGCCCGGACCCGGCGGCCGGGGGCGCGACGGACTCCCGCCGCGGGTCCCCGGAAGGACCTCCGGAAGGCCCCTCCGCCCCGGGCAGGAGCGCCAGGGCCGCCAGCACGGCCGGGACCACGAGCCATCCCGGCCACAGTCTGCGCCCGTATCGCATGGGAACATTGTGCCCCGGCCGGAGTCCGGGGTCAATGCCCCGCCCGGGCCGGGGCCGGTGCGCGCGGTGCAGAAAACCGCAGTCCCCTTCCCATGGGAAACCGCCGTGGCCGCCTTTTGGGCGAAAGAAACCACGCTTTCTTTTCTGATGGTATTTTCCCCGCGCCCTTCCTATAGACTTGAGGGAACCCCTGTCCCGCAACGGCGTCCCGGAGCGTCGCCTGCGGGGCGTATGGCCCGCGCCCGCCCGTGGCGGCCCGCCGGGACCATCCGCAGCTTCAACCCCTGCATCGCCTGCTCCGCGCCCTCCGCGACGGGCGCGGCCAGGCGGTGAACCTCGTCCAGGCCCGCTTACCCCGGCGGGAAACCTCCCCTGGACGGTCTCAACGAAGGCGTCCCGCATGCCCGGCGGGACGCCTTCCCTTGTTCGGCGGCAGGGATCAGGAGGCGCTGCGGCGCAGGCGGCGCACGTCGCCCACGCGCACGGTGAAGCGCTCGCGGTCGAAGTATTCCAGCAGAGCGATGATGTACTTGCGGGAGAGCCCGGTGAGGGCCTTGAAGTCCGGGGCGGAGAGCTCCTCACGCTCGGCGAAGAAGCCGCGCATGAGCTCGCGCACCTCCTCCAGGGCCGGGGCGTGGTACCAGAGCCCCTCGTTCACCTTCACCAGCAGGCCCGCCTCCTGGAGGTGGCGCAGCACCGGGGCCGCGGCCTTCTCCGTCACCCCGGAGCGCTCCAGCACGTCCTTGAGGTTGGGCGGGGTGCGCCCGGCCTCGGCGTGGGCCTCCAGGATCGCGGTCTTGAGCGCGCTCTCGTCCGCGGCCAGGGAGACCTGATGCCCCACCAGGCGCACGGCGTCGCCCTCCAGGGCGGTGACGTTGCGGCGCAGCGTGCGCTGGAGCACGAAGTGGGCCAGGCCCGGGTCCAGGCCCTTGCCCCAGGCCGAGACCAGCTCGCCCCGCGGCATGCCGGGCCGCATGGGGTAACGGCGATGGTAGTTGGCCAGGTGCTCGGTGAGCCCGGCCTCCAGCGAGGCCACCAGGGCCGCGTCGTGGAAGCGCACCCCGTCGCGGTCGGTCAGAAAGGCCCGGCCCGCGCTGCACAGGGCGTCCATGACCTTCCGGGTCTGCTTGGCGTCCAGGTGCAGGGCCGCTCCGAGACGCGGCAAATCCAGCCCGGCCGCGCCGCGCCGGGCCAGCTGGGCCACGGCCAGGTCCGGCGGCTCGGCCCCGGCCAGGGCGGCCAGCCCCGCGGCCGCCGGGGAGAAGCGCTTGGTGCGCAAAAAGAACGGCGAGAGCACCACCCCGCCCGCCACGGTGCGCAGGGGGGAAAAGGCGCGAACCACCACCCGGTCGCCGAACATGCCCGCCAGGGGCTCCTGGAAGCGGATCTGGCAGGGCGCGGTCTCGCCGGGCTTCAGCTCCTCGCGCTCCAGAAAGTGCAGCCGGGCCAGGACCTCGCGCGAGCCGTGGTGCACGTGCACCTCGCGCCGGTGCTTGAGCGAGCGGGGGGAGGACGCCAGGCAGATGAGCTCCACGTCCCAGGCGGTCTCGGGAAAGAGCGTGCCCGGCCGGGCCAGGGTGTCGCCGCGCTCCACCTGGTGCAGGTCCACCCCGGCCAGATTCACGGCCATGCGCCGCCCGGCCCCGGCCTCCTCGTACTCGCTGCCGTGGCTCTGCAGGCCGCGCACCCGCGCCTCCGCCCCGGACGGATAGACCGTCACCGCCTCGCCCACCTTGATGCTCCCGGCGATGCAGGTGCCGGTGACCACGGTGCCGAAGCCCTTCATGACGAAGGCGCGGTCCACGGGCAGGCGGAACACGCCGCTCTCCCGGCGCGGGGTGACGCGCCCGGCCACGGCCGCGATGGCCGCGCGCAGCTCATCCAGGCCCTGGCCCGTGCGCGAGGAGCAGGCCACGAGCGGGGCGTCCTCCAGAAAACTCCCGGCCAGGTAGCCGCGCACGTCGTCCACGGCCATGTCCAGCAGCTCCGGGTCCACCATGTCGGCCTTGGTCAGGGCCACCAGGCCGTGGCGGATGCCGAGCAGGCGGCAGATCTCCACGTGCTCGCGGGTCTGGGGCATGACGCCCTCGTCCGCGGCCACCACCAGGAGCACGAAGTCGATGCCCGCCGCGCCGGAGACCATGTTCTTCACGAACTTCTCGTGGCCGGGCACGTCCACGATGCCCAGACGCTGGCCGCCCGGCAAATCCATAAAGGCGAAGCCGAGCTCGATGGTGATGCCGCGCTCCTTCTCCTCGGCCAGCCGGTCGCAGTCGATGCCGGTGATGGCCTTGATGAGCGAGGTCTTGCCGTGGTCGATGTGCCCGGCGGTTCCCATGACGATGGGCATGCGCTCCTCCTGGGCCCTGGGTCGGGCCGCTTTTTCAGGCTACGGGAAAACCGCCCCGGACTCAAGGCGGCGCGGGGCTTTCCTTCGCCCGGGCGGGCGGCTAGACTGCGCCGGAGTTCCCCCCCGACCCAGGAGGTTCCCATGTCCACGCGTTTCGCCGGGCCCGCCGTGCTGGTGCGGGACCTCGCGGCCTCGCGCCGCTTCTACGAGGAAATTCTGGAACAGACGGTGCTGGCCGACCACGGCCCCCACGTGGCCTACGCGGGCGGCTTCTCCCTGTGGCTGGCGGACCACGCGAGCGCCCTGCTGGCCGGGCCCGAGGGCGGGGCGCCGGTCTCCCCCGACGGCCACGGCTTCGAACTCTACTTCGAGGACGAGGCCCTGGACGCGGCCTGGGCCCGGGCCGAGGCGGCCGGGGCGCGGGTCCTGCATCCCATCGTGGTCCAGCCCTGGCTCCAGCGCTGCTTCCGGCTGCTGGACCCGGACGGCCACGTGGTGGAGGTGGGCGAGCCGCTGCCCGGGCTCATCCGGCGGCTGGCCGCCGAGGGCCTGGACGCCGCCGAGATCAGCCGCCGCACCAGCATCCCGGCCGACCAGGTAGCCGCGGCCCTGCATCCCTCCGACGCAAAAGCGGCCCCGGGGGCATGATCCGCCCGGGGCCGCCGAAGTCGCGCCGGTCCGGGGCTCAGGACCGGAAAAAGGCCCGGAAGGCCAGGGTGGTGGCGTAGATGTCGGCCTTGGCCGTCAGCTCGAAGGGGCTGTGCATGTTGAGCACGGGCGCGCCGATGTCGATGACGTCCATGCCGTAGACCGCCAGGAACTTGGCCACGGTGCCGCCGCCGCCCAGGTCCACCTTGCCCAGCTCGGACAACTGCCAGGGCACGCCCGCGTCGTCCAGCAGACGGCGCAGGCCCGCGATGAACTCGGGATGGGCGTCGTTGGCCCCCACCTTGCCGCGGTGGCC
>JBFWIY010000097.1:0-7964 GCA_050255855.1 Desulfovibrionaceae bacterium | reverse complement strand
CCGCCCCCACCCCCCGCAGGGGCCGCTGCGGCAGGGCCCGGACATGGGCCTGGATGCGTTCGAGGATGTCCGCCCCCGGGGCCGCGCCGTCCGCCGCTTGGGCGGCGGCCAGGTGGGGGGAGCAGGCCCGGCGGAAGGTCAGGCAGGTCATGGCCCGGCGGGCCGAGGCGGGCAGCCGGTCCCCGGCCGCGGCCAGGTAGGCCTCCACGTCCGGGGCGCGCAGGGTCCCGTCCGCATCGGGCTCGCAGCCGGTCTGCACCGGCTTCACGGCCAGGGCGTCGAGGCCGCGCCGCAGCAGGCCGCGCAGCAGCCCCGCGGTGAGGAAGGTCTTGCCGGCGTCGGTGTCCGTGGCCGTGATGAAGAATCCGGTCTGGGAAGTGGGCATGGCGGTGCGTCGGGGCCGGGCGCGGGCCGCAAAGGGCGGCGGGCGCGGCGGCCTGCGCACTATGGCCCGGCGCGGCCCCGTTGTCCAGCCCGCAGGCCGCCCCCCTCCCCCCCCGGGGCGGGGAACACGGGACGCGAGACGCCGCCGGGACCGGGGCCCCGGCGGCGTCTTCATCGGCCTTTATCGGCCGTTATCGGCCTGCGACGGGTCCCGGCCGCCCTAGCGGATGACCAGCACCGGGCACTGGGCGATCTGGAGGACCTTATTGGTCACGGAGCCCACCACCAGGCGGGCGATGTCGCTCACGCCGCGCTTGCCCATGACGATGAGGTCGCAGTGCTCGGCCTTGGCCACGTCGGGGATGACGTCCCGCGCCCGGCCCGGGATGATGCGCTCGGAAAAGGGCACGCCCGCGTCCTTGAGCAGGGTCACGTAGGGGGCCAGGGTCTCCTCGCTCCGCTCCACGTGCTTCTCCACGTTGCCCTGGAACATGGGCTCGCCCAGGATCATGGTGCCCAGGGCCTTGCGGCAGTTGAGCAGGATGATCTCCGAACCGAAATGTTTGGCGATCTCGATGGCGGCCTCGGCGGCGCGCAGGGAATGGGGGGAACCGTCCACGGGCAAGAGAATCAGCTTCACGTCCATGCGATGCACTCCTTGATGTCTGCCCGCGGGCAGCTTGTGGTGTCCTCTCAGCGGGTGAACCAGAGCACGGCCTTGTCCAGATTGTGCAGCAGCTCGTGGCTCACCGAGCCCATGAACATGCGCTGCAGGAACGAGCCGCCCGAGCCCGTCCGGCCCACGGCCACCACGGCGTATTCGCCCTGGTCCGCCTCGGCCAGGATGCTCTTGACGATCTTGGAGGTCTCCACCTCCTTCTCCAGGATGAGCTCCGGGGGCAGGCCGTTGTCCTCCAGGATGCGCCGGCCCCGGGCGAAGATCTCGGCCGGGTCGTGCCGGCCGCCGTTGCCCTCGCGCCGCAGGTGGAACAGGGTCACGGGGTGGGCGGTCTCCCCGGCCAGGATGAAGCCCACGTGGTCGGCCATGCGGTAGGCGGGCTCGGAGCCGTCCAGGCAGAGCAGCACCCCGCGGCGGCCGGGCTCGGGATGGCGGCAGACCCAGGTGGGGCAGCCGGTCTCGTCCATGAGCAGCTGGCGGCTCACGCTCTCGTCCAGCAGTCGCTCCAGCCAGGCCACGGCCCGGCGGCCCAGCACCACGGCGTCGTAGAGCCCGCGCTCGCCCTCCTGGATGATGTCCATGGCCTTGGTGTGGGCCCGCGGGGTGCAGCGGATGTCCACGGATTCCGCCGGGAACCCGGCGTCCGTGAGCCGCTTGCACGCCGCCTCGGCCACCCGGCGGTAGCGGATCTCGTTGCGGTCGGCGTGCTCCTCGGCGTGTTGCAGGGTCTCGAAGCTCTTCTCCTCCTCCCAGACCTCGGCCCCGCGCGGGTAGGAGCTGTAAAGCGTCAGGTTGAGACGCTGCTTGTCCGTGAAAAAGGAGGCCACGAAGCGCACCCCGTACAGGGCGCTGGCGTCGTCGCTGATGGCCACGAGGAGATGCCGCTTCATGATTCAAACCCTCCCTGCGAGCAGACGAAGCGTCGTCGGAAACCCCGGAATCCTGTCCAGTTTTTACGTATCCCACTCCGGCCGGGAATGCAATGAGAATACGGGATATTGCGCATCACATTCCCAGGGGAGCCCCGCCCGCGCGGCCTGCACAGGGGTTTGCAGATACTCCCGGATGATGTAGATTGGCGGACGCCATGCACAGCAAGGAGGATTCCCATGAGCTCTCCCCAGGGTTTCGACAAACTGCTTGAAGTCGGTCGTCCCCCGAACATCAAGGCCCTGTTCCCCAACTCCCAGGCCCTCCTCGTCTCGGGCAAGGTGGTGGACCGGGCCCTCATGGCCAAAGGCAAGGCCATGACCATGGCCGCCAACGGCCGCAACATCTTCATCATCCGCGGGGCGCTGCGCGCGGCCCAGCGGGCCCAGTCGGCCCTCATCCTGGAGATCGCCAAGAGCGAGGCCACCTACTGCCCCACCACCATGTTCAACCTGGCCCGCCGGGCCGACGCCCTCATGAATGAAATGGGCATCACCGTGCCCGTGGCCATCCACGCCGACCACTACGCCGTGAAAAACGCCAAGGACCTGGAGCAGGCCCGCACCGAGATCCCGGCCATGTTCGACGCGGGCATCACCTCGCTGGCCATCGACGCCTCCCACCAGCCCGACGCCGACAACCTGGCCGTGAACATCGAGCTCGGGCCCATCCTCCCCACCTGGGCCGGCTACGAGACCGAAGTGGGCGAGATCAAGGGCGCCCAGGGCCTCTCCACCCCCGAGGACGCCAAGTTCCTCATCGAGGGGCTCAACGCCCACGGCATCGTGCCCGACTGGATCGCCCTGAACAACGGCACCACCCACGGCATCGAGGCCACCGGCGCGGGCATCCAGGTGGAGCTCACCCGCGACATCCACAAGGTCCTGGAGCCCTTCGGCACCTCCGGGGCCCAGCACGGCACCTCGGGCAACCACAACGACCGCCTGCGCCGCATCGCGGCCGAGACCAACACCACCAAGGCCAACGTGGCCACGGCCCTCCAGATGGTGGGCTGGGGCGTGAAGGTCAACGAGTACGGCAACGCCATCATGGAGGACGGGAAGTTCGCCAAGGTCAAGGGCCAGGGCCTGAGCCAGGCGCTCTGGGACGAGATGGAGGCCTACGCCGCGGAAAAGGGCCTCACCGGCGGCAACTGGAAAAAGCTCAACCTGCCCTTCGAACGGCGCATGGAGGCCCAGCCCCGCGCCGTGCGCGAACGCATGGCCCAGGCCGTGGAGGACTTTGTCTACGACCTGCTGGTCAACGTGTTCAACGCCCAGGACTCGGCGTGCGAGGCCTTCGAGCTCATCGGCAAGCACGGCTACGACATGGGCGTCAAGGCCGAGCGCATCGCCAGCCCGGCCGACTGGACCGAGGCGGAATACCGCGCCCGGGCCGCGGCCATCAACAAGTCCCAGGGTCCGGCCGGCAACTTCGACGACTAGCCCCGCGCCTCAAGCGACACGCAAAAGGGCCCCGCTCCGGCGGGGCCCTTTTTTTTCGCCCGGGGGGCGGCGGTCAGAGCCGCAGGGTGAAGGTGGTGTGGCCGTCGGCGCTCTCCAGCCGCGCCATGCCCCCGAGCACCCCCTCGCCCAGCAGCCGGATCACGTAGAGGCCGATGCCCCGGTCCGGACCGCGGGTGGAGACCCCGCGCCGGAAGAGCTGCGGACGCACCGAGGCCGGAACCTCGCCCGGGTTGCGGATGGTGATGACGGTGCGGCCCGAGCCCGAGGCGCGGCAGGCCATCACCACCTCCGGGGCCGGGCCGTCCGGGGCCTGGGCCGCCTCCCGGGCGGCCTCCACGGCGTTGGCCAGGGCGCAACGCAGCACCTGCTCCAGCAGGCGGCGGTCCGTGACCATCCGGGCCGCGCAGGAGTCCAGGCGGATCCGGCAGGCTGCCTCCGCCCCGGCTGCCTCCGCCCCGGCGGCCTCCGGCCCGGCTGCTTCCGCCCCGGCTGCCTCCGGCCCGGCTGCCTCCGGCCCGGCTGCCCCCCGCCCCGTAACCTCCGCCGCCAGGGACTCCAGCAGGTCCTCCAGCGGGAAGGTCTCCATCTCGGGCGCGAGCCGGCCCTGCTCCGCGGCCAGGACGTGGTGCTGCTCCAGCAGCCGGCGCATCAGGCCGCGGGCGGTGCTGCGGAAGAGCGGGGCCAGCGCCCCGGCGTCCGCCCCCTGGTCCAGCAGCCGCCCCAGGCCCACCACCCCGCCCGCGGCGTCCGCCATGTCGTGAAAGAAGAGCCGCTCCAGATAGGCCCGCCGCCGCTCGTGGCTCACGTCCCGGAGGGAGAAGAGCACCAGACGCCGCTCCAGAAACACCACCGGCCGGGCGAAGACCTGCAGGTCCAGGCTGATCTCCGTCCCGCCCGCCCGGCGCACCAGGCGGCACTCCTGCCAGTCCTCCTGGCCCGCGAGCCCGGTGAGGATGGCCCGCACCGCGCCGCAGTTCCGGCAAAAGACCGAACACCCGCAGCCCGCCGCCTCCACCCGGGCGTTGACGCAGTCCAGGGCCTCGCCCGGGCGCTGGCCCAGGACCTCCTCGGGCCGTCCCCTGTCGGCCAGGGCGCGGAAGGCGGCGTTGCTGAACACGATCTGGCGGCGCCCGTCCAGCACCATCAGCGGCATGGGCAGGGCGTCCAGCCAGGACGCCAGGGCCTCGGCCGACAGGGCCTCATGCAGGGCCGTTATCTCCCGCGGGCCGCTGCGGTCCGGGCTGGCGAACATGGTCCTCATGGGGAGTCCTCCATGGTCCCATCAAAGCACAACCGGCCGCAGGTGTCGAGCCCCGGGACCGGAGCGACGGGAAGACCGCCCCCCAAGAGGGGGCGGCCGGGCGGAGGGCCTCAGCCCACGTTAGGGCCTCAGTCCACGTTCAGGATGCCCGCGTAGGCGTTGAACATGAGCCAGACCTGGTCCCCGGGGGTGAGGTTCAGGCGGCGGCGGCTCTCCTCGGTGATGAGGGCGCAGATCTCGGTGTTGTCGCTCAGCCGGGAGACGATCTCGGTGGTCAGCGAGCCCCGGTTCACGCGCTCCACCACGCCCAGGTAGCGGTTGCGCGCGCTGGACTCCGGGGAGCGGCCCTGCTCGTCCGGCCGGACCACCACGATCCACGGGGCCTTGATCTCCACCGTGGCCAGGCCGCCCACCTTGAGCCCCATGCGCTCGCGGCTCTCGTTGGTGATCATCACCGCCACCTTGTGGCCGCCCACGCTGCCCAGCTCCACCAGGCACTGGATGTCGCCGCTCACCATGTCCGTGATGCGGCCGAAGAAGCTGTTGCGCGCGCTGGTGCGGCGGCGGGTCTCGCGGTCCACGTAGTGGCGCACGGCGCGGTCCGCCTCGTCGGGCTTGAGGTCCAGGTAGCCCGCGGCCAGGCTCGGGGTGGAGTGGCCCAGCAGGCGCTGCACCAGGGGCAGGGGCACGTTGTCGCGCATGAGCTCGATGGCCCGGGAGCGGCGGATCACCGTGGGGCTGCCCTGCTCGTGGGGCAGGCCCAGGGCCTCGGCCCGCTCGTAGAACTTGCGGCGCAGGTGGCCGGGCTCCAGGTGCAGCAGGTCCGCGCCCTTGGCCGGACCGGCGGTGAGGCCGGGGTCGGCCAGGGCCTCGGCCAGCTCGCGCGCCAGGGGCTCGGGGAGCTGCACCTCGCGCCGGATCCCGCCGCCGTCGCCGCCCAGGCGCACCACGCGGTGCTCCAGGTCCAGGTCGGCGCGGGCGTCCAGGCCGATGACCTCGCCCAGGCGCGCGCCGGTGTGGCGGATGAGCAGGAAGGCCAGCAGCACCCGGCGGCGGGAGCGGCGCACGTCCAGGCGGGGACTGTCCTCGGCCCAGCGGCGGAACTCGTGCTCCAGTTCGCCGAGCTGGGCGCTGTCCAGGTGTTTCACGTCGTCGGGCACGGTGAACAGGCGGGAGGGACGGGCCCCGGGGGAGTCCGCCTTGGCCGCCGCAGGGGGGGCCAGCCGGTCGAGAAAATCGTCCATAATCGCTCCTGATGGCCGGAGTGGCTGGGCCAGTGTACGACGCCACGGCCGCTTTTGCCAAGAGGGGCTGAAGGATGCGCCCCCGCCGGGGCCGGGCCGGACCCGCCGGAACGCACACGATGCCGTTCCCCAGCCCCCCTTGCCCAGGCGGCCGTTTTGAGGGCATATGGATCGATAAACGCCCAGGAAGGCCCGGCGCAGGCCGCCCGCAGGCCCATCCCGGCCCGGACCGACGCGACGGCGAAAAAAATCATGCCCCGCCCCCCATCCGGGGGTGGACAGCACTGATACGAACATTATATTATTCGTGTCAGTGAAAAGCCAACCCAGGAGGCCGCCATGCACTTCGCCGTCGCGGGCATCGACGTTCCGTTGTGGATCCCTCCCCTGGTCGCCTTCGCCGTGAGCTTCGCCACCAGCATGGGGGGCGTGTCCGGCGCCTTCCTGCTGCTCCCCTTCCAGGTCTCCATGCTGGGCTACACCGCCCCGTCCGTGAGCGCCACCAACCAGGTCTTCAACATCGTGGCCATCCCCAGCGGGGTCTGGCGCTACATGCGCGAGGGCCGCATGGTCTGGCCGCTCACCTGGGTGGTCATCATCGGCACCCTGCCCGGGGTGCTCATCGGCGCGGTGATGCGCGTGGCCTGGCTGCCCGATCCCGGGCACTTCAAGCTCTTCGCCGCCGCGGTGCTCGGGTACATCGGCCTGCGCATGGTCCTGGACCAGATCGCCCGCCTGCGCGGCCGCAACGGCGGGCGCATGACCAAGGCCCAGGCCGAGGAGCGCTTCCAGACCCTGGTGCGGGCCCACCGGGCGCGCGGGGCCGAGGCCGGCCACGCCCTGCCCGGGGTCCGGGTGGAGCGGTTCGACGCCCGGCGCATCGGCTACGAGTTCTACGGCGAGCGCTACGAGTGCTCCACCCCGGGCATCTTCGCCCTGAGCTTCGTGGTGGGCATCGTGGGCGGGGTCTACGGCATCGGCGGCGGCAGCATCATCGCCCCGTTCTTCGTCTCGGTGTTCGGCCTGCCGGTCTACACCGTGGCCGGAGCGGCGCTCATGGGCACCTTCGTCACCTCCGTGGCCGGGGTGGCCTTCTACCAGGCCATCGCCCCCTTCTGGCCCAGCGTGAGCGTGGCCCCGGACTGGCTGCTGGGCGCGCTCTTCGGCCTGGGCGGCATGGCGGGCATGTATCTGGGCGCGCGCTGCCAGAAGTTCGTCCCGGCGAGCTGGATCCGCTGGATGCTGGCCGTGGTGATCCTGTCCACCGCCCTGAAGTACGTCATCGGGGTCCTGTTCTAGGCTCGGCGGGGCTTGGCCCCCGGGGGCGGGCGTGCTAGGAGCTATCGGACGCCCGCCGCCCCTGTCCCGGCCCGACGCGATCCCCGCGTCCCCCGGCCGCGGCGGCCAAGGAGCCGCCATGTCCCACCCCGTTCCCGTCTCCCGCCCGCGCGGCGTCCCCGCCCCGGCGGCCCGGCCGCTTCTGCCCCAGCCGCTTCTGGTCGTGACGCTCCTGATCCTGCTGTCCCTGGCCGTGACGCTCCTGGCGTCGGCCCCGGCCGCGCGGGCCCAGGAGCCCCTGCAGAAGGTCCCGGACCTGCCCGTGGCCCCGCTCCGGCCCGCGCCGGACCAGGACGCCCCGCCCGAGGGCATGGAGCCCGCGCCGGTCACCGGGGCCTTCGGCTGGACCCTGGGCGAGCCTCTGGACGGGGTGGCGTCCACGGACCTGGCCGCGGCCGCGGCGGCCGGGCAACCCCTGTGGATCTCCCGCCGTCCGCCCCACCCCCTGCCCTTTTTCGACGCCTATTCCGCCGAGCTAGACCCGGATTCCGGGGCGGTGGTGCAGATCATGGCCATGCGCCAGCACATGGACGCGGAGCGCGCCCGCAGCGACTACGAGGAGCTGACCCGGGCCCTCCAGGCCAAGTACGGCCCGGGCACGGGCCCGGAGCCGGGCTGCCGGGCCTACGGCGCGGGCGACCGGATCGTGACCTGCTGCCTCA
>JBFWIY010000096.1:0-7983 GCA_050255855.1 Desulfovibrionaceae bacterium | reverse complement strand
GCCGGAAGGCCGCCGGAAATTGATCTTGCCGGCCGTCCCTGCTATGGACCCCCAACGGCGCGCCGACCCCGCAGCCCTCAGGCGGAGCCGCGTCCCCGTCGCCCCGCGCCGGGGGCAAACCAAGCCGTAGGCCGGGCCGAGCATGCACATCGCCAAGCGAATCCACAGCCACATCCGCCGCGCCCTGATCCGGCGCGGCATGACCGCCCCCCTCATCCAGCGCCTGAAACGGGAGATCGTGGGGACCCTGGGGCCCGCCGACGCCCCCTACACCCTGCTCGCCCTGAACGCCCACCGCTTCCGCCAGGACCTCTCCATCCTGGCCGAACGGTTCGGATTCCGCATCCTCAAGCTGAGCAAGCCGGGGCAGAGCCTGATCCCCAACCTCTACTGGCCGGAACACTTCCACCCCACGTCCGCATACTTCCGCCCCGCCCCCGGCAGCCCCCTGGCCGAGACGCAAGGCCGGGTCCGGGCGGCCCTCGGCGCGGTCCTCCCCGGGTTCCTGCGGGCCGTGGGGGCGGACGCCGTCCTCTCCGCCGCGGTCTACTACCTCAACGACTGGGACTACGCCGCCGCCTGCGCGGCCCGCGGCATCCCCTACCTCGTGCTCTACCGGGAGTGCTTCGTGGCCGACGCGCGGGAGCAGGACATCCAGCGCGCCACCTTCCAGGAGATCGGCCCCTTCCCCGGGTCCCACGTCATCGTCCACAACCAGACCATGCGCCGGCTCATGCTCGAAACCGGGTTCCTCCCGCCGGACCGGGTCTCCGCCCCGGGCTGCATGCGCATGGACCCGTTCGTGGAGCGCATCCGCGCCACCCCGCCCCTGCCGCCGGACGCCCCCAAGGTGCTGACCCTCTTCAGCTTCGTGCACTGCATCGGGATCCTGGAGACCTGCAACAGCTGGGCCCCGGACCGGGACGCCGGGTTCGTGGAGCTCTTCGACCACACCCACGCCCAGGTGGCCCGGCTGGCCAAGGAACACCCCGACATCACGGTCAACATCAAGATCAAATGGACCGCGGACGAGGAGTGGATCCAGCACATCCACATCGCCCTGGCCAAATACGGCCTCGATGCGGCGGATATCCCCAACCTGCACATCCTCTGGGACGAGGACGCCCAGGACCTCATCATGGCCTCCCAGGTGGTGGTGGGCTTCGGCTCCACCACCCTGGCCGAGGCGGCCGTGGCGGGCAAACGGGTCATCATCCCCTGCTTCGCCGAGGCCCTGGACCCGAAAAACGCCGACAACGTCCTGCTCCGGGACGACTTCGACTGCTTCGACGTGGCCCACGCCCCGGACGACGTCACCCGCCTGGCCCTGGAGGGCTTCGCCCACCCGCAGGTGCCCGAGCCCGTCATGGCCCGGCGACGCGATATCTTCGAACGCTACGTCTCCTCCCTCTCGGCCGACGCCGGGGCGCAGTACGCCGCCACCATCCGGCGGGTCATCGACGAGGCCCGCGGCGGGCGCGACGGCAAGGTCCGCGACGGGGAGCCCGATTGACACCGTCCGGAATCGGATGGTAAAAATCGGCCCATCCAAATGCTCGACCCAGGCCCTCCCGGCCGCCGAACGGCCCCGGCGAGGCCCAAGGGAAACCGTCCCGCAAAAGGCCGCATGCCCAAACGCCACATCTGTTTCTTCTCCGGGAAACGGGGAGGGTTCAACCACCTCATCCCCGTCATCGAGGCCGTCCGGGCCGAACCGGACATGGACGCCTCCATCATCGTGGCGGACATGCACCTGGCCGGGGCCTTCGGGCACACCGTGGACGAGGTGCGGCGCTACCTGCCCCCGGACCGCGTCCACGAGGTGGAGACCCTCATGGGCTCGGACTCCAAGGTCGCCCGGGTCAAGTCCCTGGGCGTGGGCATCCTGGGGCAGGCCGACCTGCTCCACCGCCTGGCCCCGGACTTCCTCGTCGTGCTGGGCGACCGGCTGGAGATCCTGGCCCCGGTGCTGACGGCCCTGCAACTCAACATCCCCGTGGCCCATCTCTTCGGCGGCGACCTCACCCAGGGCGGAGTGGACGAGGTGGTGCGCCACGCCGTCACCAAGATGGCCGCCCTGCACTTCGCCGCCACCGAACAGAGCGCCGAGCGCATCCGGCGCATGGGGGAGGAGCCCTGGCGGGTCCACGCCGTGGGCTCCCCGGCCCTGGACCTGATCCGCCAGGGCCGCTACACCCCGGCCGACGAGGTGCGGCGCAAATTTTCCCTGGACCCGGACCGGCCCGTGGTCCTGCTGCTCCAGCACTCGGTCACCTGGCAGGTGGACCGCGCCGGGGCGCAGATCCAGGCCACCCTGGACGCCCTGGACACCTCGAACCGGGACGACATCCAGGTGGTGGCCGTGCAGCCCTGCTCCGACCCCGGCTACTCGGAGGTCGTCCGCGCCCTGGAGGCCGCCGCCGCGTCCCGGCCGCGTTTCCAGCTCCACAAGAACATCGACGGCCCGGACTTCTGGGGCCTCATGGCCCTGGCCGCCGTCCTGGTGGGTAACTCCAGCGCCGGGCCCCTGGAGACGGCCTCCTTCCACCTGCCCTGCATCAACATCGGCATCCGCCAGCAGGACCGCCTGCGCGCGGACAATGTCCTGGACGTGGACCACGACGCCGCGGCCATCGCCGCCGCCCTGGACACGGCCCTGGCCGACGACGCCTTCCTGGCCCGGGTGCGGGCCTGCGTCTCGCCCTACGGCGACGGCCGCGCCGCCGGGCGCATCCTCGACGTCCTGCGGGACGCCCCCACGGACGGCTCCCTCATCCGGAAAAAAATGACCTACTAATACAACCAAGGTGAACGCATGAACATCCTTCTCACCGGCATCGACGGTTACGTGGGCTGGCCCACCGCCCTGAAGCTCTCCCAACTCCACCCCGAGGCCCGCATCGTGGGCGTGGACAACCTGGGCCGCCGCGCCTGGGTCCAGGAGTGCGGCGCCGTCTCCGCCGTGCCCGTGGCCGACATGGACACCCGCCTGGTCGCCGCGGCCGAACACGGCTTCGGCAACATCTCCTTCGTGCCCGGCGACCTCACCGACCGCGACTTCGTGCTGCGCCTCTTCCGCATGTACCACTTCGACGCGGTGCTGCACCTGGCCGCCCAGCCCTCGGCCCCCTATTCCCAGATCGACGGCGAGCGGGCCAACTTCACCCAGTTCAACAACAACCAGATGCTGCGGAACCTGCTCTGGGCCATCAAGGAATGCGGCCTGGCCAAGACCTGCAAGGTGGTGGCCACCACCACCACGGGCGTGTACGGCGCCCCGGCCTACCCCATCCCCGAGGGCTTCGTCACCGCCGAGCACCAGGGCGTGCGCGACACCGTGCTCCACCCCGGCATGGCCGGATCGTGGTACCACATGAGCCGGGCCTTCGACGTCTGCAACCTGTGGCTGGCCAACCGCCAGTGGAAGACCTCCATCCTGGACCTGCGCACCTCCATCGTCTACGGCCTCCAGACCGCCGAGACCGACCTGGACCCGCGCCTGGCCACCCGCTTCGACTTCGACTTCTACTTCGGCATCGTGCTCAACCGCTTCTGCGCCATGGCCCTCACCGGCTACCCCATCACCATCTACGGCCGCGGCGACCAGAAAAAGCCCTTCATCCCCCTGGAGGACTGCGCCGAGTCCTGCGCCCGGGCCCTGGACGCCGACTTCGCGGGCCGCTTCGTGGTCTACAACCAGACCACCGAGACCGTGAGCATCAAGGACATGGCCTACGGCATCCGCGACGCGGCCGAGAAGCAGGGCGTGAAGGTCGAGGTCACGCACATCGAGAACCCGCGCGTGGAGGACGAGGCGCACAAGATGGAGATGGACAACCAGGGCTTCCTGACCCTGCTGCCCGGCCGGCCCCACCGCTACGAGGACCTCATCGACGGCATCATCAAGGGCCTCATGCCCCTGCGCGAGGTCATGGCCCGCTACAAAAACAGGTTCATGAACTGATGGGAGGCCCCGCCATGGAACGCTTCGTCAAGGTTTCCGTGCCCATCACCGGCGAGGACGAGGCCGCGGCCGCGCGCGAGGTCATCCTCTCCGGCGAGTTCGTCAGCGGCCGGCGCGTGCGCGAGTTCGAGCAGGGCTTCGCCGCCTACATCGGCTCGGCCCACGCCTGCGCCGTGAACAGCTGCACCGCCGCCCTGCACATCGCCCTGGCCGTGCTCGGCATCCGCCCCGGCGACGAGGTGGTGGTGCCGCCGCTCACCTTCATGTCCACCATCACCTCGGTCATCCACCAGGGGGCCACCCCCATCTTCGCCGACATCGACCCGGACAGCTTCTGCATGGATCCCGCGCAGCTGGAAAAGGTCGTCGGCCCCCGCACCAAGGCCGTCATCCCGGTGCACTACCTGGGCAACGCCTGCGAGATGGACGGCATCCTGGACGTGGCCAAGCGCAAGGGCCTCTTCGTCATCGAGGACTGCGCCCAGGCCCACGGCACCGAATACAAGGGCCGCCGCGTGGGCTCCATCGGCGACATCGGCTGCTTCTCCTTCTACGCCACCAAGCACATGACCACCGGCGAAGGCGGCATGCTCACCTCGGACAACGCCGAGTGGATGGACCTGGCCCGCAAGATCCGCAGCCACGGCCTGGTCAACCGCGACGACCACGAGTACCTGGGCTACAACTACCGCATGACCGAGATGGAGGCCGCCATCGGCCTGGTGCAGCTGGCCAAGCTGGAGCGCTTCAACGAGCAGCGCATCCGGAACTGCGAGTACATCCTGGGCCGCCTGGCCGAATACCGCGCCGCCCACCCGGACGCCTGGTTCAGCCTGCCCGTCCTCTCCCCGCACGTGCGCCACACCTACTTCTGGTGCCCCATCATCATCAACGTCGAGCAGGGCATCGACCCGACGGAGGTGGTGGCCAAGCTGCGCGAGCGGGGCGTGGAGGTGCGCCAGCGCTACAAGGAGCCCCTGTCCCGCCAGAAGGTCATGGAGCACGTGGCCGACAACCCGCGCAACCATCCGCCGGACTACAAGGCCCTGTCCCTGCCCGCCTGCGAGCGGGTGGCCGGGCGCATCATCGGCCTGCCCAACCACCCGCGCCTGACCCGCGAGGAGATGGACTTCGTGGTGGACACGGTGGCCGGCCTGTACTGAATATGACCGCGCCCGTCGTCATCCTCGGCCTGGGCGCCCAGGCCAAGTACGCCGCCGAGACCTTCCGGCTCCTGGACCGCGCCGTGGCCGGGCTCTACGACGCCGGGCCCGCGCCCGGCGCAGCGCCCGGGCCGCGGCCCGCGGAGTTCGCCGGGATGCCGGTGCGCGGCGATCTCGCCGCCCTGCTGGCGGACTACGACGCCCTGGGCGCGCCCGAAATCCTGGTCTGCTGCCCGGACAACGCCCGCAAGCAGGCCCTGGTCCGCGCCCTGGCCGAGGCCCTGGTCCCGCGCCGCCCGGCGTTCGCCCTGGCGGTCCATCCCCGGGCCGTGGTGGCGACCAGCGCCGCGGTGGCGGGCGGGGCCATCGTCAACGCCTGCGCCGTGGTCCAGCCCTTCGCCCGCGTGGGGGCCCACGCCATGATCCACGCCGGGGCCATCCTGGAGCACGACGTGGTGGTGGAGGCCTTCGCCAACATCGCCCCCGGGGCGGTGCTCGCCGGCCACGTGCGGGTGGGCCGCGGGGCCACGGTCTTCGCCGGGGCCACGGTCATCCCCGGGGTGCGCATCGGCGCCGGGGCCATGGTGGCCGCCGGCGCGGTGGTCCTGCGCGACGTGCCCGAGGGCGGCCGGGTGGCCGGGGTCCCGGCCGCGCCCATGTCCGGAACGTCCGCCCCGGAGGATGCCGATGTTTGACCTGACCGCCTTCAGCCCCTCCCGCGTGTTCGTCATCGCCGAGGCCGGGTGCAACCACAACGGCGACTTCGCCCTGGCCGAGCGCCTGGTGGACGCCGCGGCCGAAACCGGGGCCGACGCCGTGAAGTTCCAGGCCTTCCGCGCCGAGTGCATGATTACCCGCCAGGCCCCCAAGGCCGAGTACCAGATCCGCGCCACGGGCACGGCCGAGTCCCAGTACGACCGGCTGGTCCGCATGCAGCTGGACCGGGACCAGCTCGCCAGCCTCAAGGCCCGGGCCGAGGCCCGGGGGCTCCTGTTCTGCGCCTCGGCCTTTGACGAGCCCAGCCTGGACCTGCTGGTGGAGCTCGGCTCGCCCTTCATCAAGATCCCCTCGGGGGAGATCACCAACCTGCCCCTGCTGCGCCGCACCGGGGCGGCGGGCCTGCCCGTGATCCTCTCCACCGGCATGGCCGACGAGGCCGAGATCGGCCGGGCCCTGGAGGCCCTGGCCGGGGCCCGGCAGGTCATGCTGCTGCACTGCGTCTCGGCCTACCCGTCCGACTGGTCCGAGGCCAACCTGCGCGCCATCCCGGCCCTGGCCGCCCGCTTCGGCCTGCCCGTGGGCTTCTCCGACCACAGCCAGGACGACCGGCTGGCCATCGCCGCCGTGGCCCTGGGCGCGGCCTGCGTGGAGAAGCACATCACCCTGGACCGGGGCATGGAGGGCGGCGACCACCTGGCCTCCCTGGAGCCCGGCGACTTCGGCCGCATGGTGGCGGCCATCCGCGCCCTGGGCCCGGCCCTGGGCGACGGCGTGGTCCGCTGCATGCCCTCGGAAAAAAACGTCCGCGCCGTGGCCCGCAAGAGCCTGGTGGCCGCCCGGCCCATCGCAAGGGGCCAAGTCCTCAGGAAATCCGACCTGGCTTGCAAAAGGCCCGGAACTGGCATATCCCCTGCCCAGTCTCACGAACTCGTCGGCCGGATCGCCGCACGCGACATCGCCCCGGACGAGATCCTCGCCTGGGCCGATCTGGTTTGACCCCCAGCCATCGATTCAACTTCAGGAGCACTGCATGAAGCCTCCCGTCGAGTCCACCCTCATCAAGCCCTCCGCCAGCATCACCGACGCCATGGGCGTCATCCAGAAGGCGGGCACGCGCGGCGTGTTCGTCTGCGACGAGGACGGAAGCCTGCTGGGCATGGTCATGGACCCGGACATCCGCCGGGCCATCCTCAAGCACGGCAGCCTGGACATCTCCGTGCGCACCATCATGAAGACCACGCCCTTCACCATCGACCAGTCCCTGTCCCCGGCCGAGCGCAAGCAGCGCTACCTGGACTCGGGCAAGCTGCTGGCCCCGGTCATCGACGAGAAACGGCGCGTGGTGGACTATTTCTGGGTCCAGGACATGGCTCAGGCCTCCCTGGCCGACGAGGCCGGCGTGTTCCCCCCCTCCCGGGTGCTGGTGGTGGGCGGCGCGGGCTACATCGGCGCGCCCCTGGTGGAGCGCATGCTCCACATGGGCTACAAGGTCCGCGCCTTCGACCTCATGCTCTACGACACCAACACCCTGGACGAGTTCAAGGCCCACGAGAACTTCGAGTTCGTGCGCGGCGACTGCCGCGACACCGAGCTGCTAGAGCGGGCCCTTCAGGACGTGCAGGGCGTGGTGCACCTGGGCGAGATCGTGGGCGACCCGGCGTGCAGCGTCAACGAAGACTTCACCATCGACACCAACTACATGGCCACCGCCCGGCTGGTGACCTCCTGCGCCAAGCTCGGCATCCCGCGCTTCGTGTTCACCTCCTCGTGCAGCGTCTACGGCCAGAACGACGAGATCGTGGGCGAGACCTCGGACCTGCACCCGGTCTCCCTGTACGCCCGGTGCAAGATCGAGTGCGAGCGGGTCATCATGCAGACCGGCCAGGGCCGCTTCTGCCCCACCATCCTGCGCCTCTCCACGGTGCACGGCCTGTCCCAGCGCCAGCGCTTCGACCTGGTGGTCAACCTGCTGACCATCAAGGCCCTGGCCGAGGGCAAGATCCAGATCTTCGGCGGCGACCAGTGGCGGCCGTTCATCGCGGTGAAGGACATCTGCCGCGGCATCATCGCCGTGCTCCAGGCCCCCCGCGCCAAGGTGGACCACGAGGTGTTCAACCTGGGCGACAACCAGGAGAA
>JBFWIY010000095.1:0-8141 GCA_050255855.1 Desulfovibrionaceae bacterium | reverse complement strand
CGCCGTCCGGCCCCGCCCCGCAGGAACTTCTGGGAAAAGAAGACCAGCCCACTGCCCCCCCAAAAATAAAAAGGTCTGGGGGAGGGAGGATGGGGGTCCGGGGGAAGGAGGGGACCCCTTCTCCTCAAGAAGGGGTCCCCTCCTTCCCCCGGCGCGCGCCCGCGCGAAACCTCAAAAAAAGACCGCCCGGCGGGGCCGGGCGGTCTGGGGTGCGATGGGTCGGTTCCGACGGGAGGCTAGGCGTTGAGCTCTTTCTCCTGGGGGAACACGGGCAGGTAGCGGTAGCTGAGGCTCATGACCAGCACGCCGTAGGCGACGATCATGAGGCTGGTGGCCCACTCGGCCCAGTTCGGGGCGTAGGTGTACCACTTGTCGAAGGGCAGCACCGGCAGGGCGATGGTCTGCACGGTGAACACGTAGCGGTTGATGACGATGCCGGCGCAGTCGAGGATGGCCAGGGTGTAGAGCAGGACGGGCGACTTGCGCACGGCCGGGATGATGAGCAGCAGGGCCGGGATGACGCCGCACAGGCCCAGCTCGGACCACATGAGCCACTTGCCGTAGATGGTGCCGTAGAACATCTGGTCGAAGGTCATGCCGAGGCGCGGGAGCACGTCGTTGGCCCATCCCCAGGTGTCGAGCAGTTTGAAGAAGGTGTACAGGCAGAGCATGGAGCCCGCGATCTTGCCCATAAGCATCTTCACTTTGTATTCCACGAGCTTCCGGCCGGTGAGCTTCTCCATGAACGCGCAGATCAGCAGGGCGAAGGCCGGGCCGGAGGCCACGGCGGAGAGCACGAACAGGAAGAAGGTCCAGGGCCAGATGAAGAAGCCGTCGCGCAGGGCGTAGGGGCGGCCGATGAGCACGCCGTACATGCCGCCCAGGGAGCCCTGGTGGAAGGTGGACAGGAAGGTGCCCACGGCCACGAACAGGGGCATGTGCAGGTGCAGGTTGTGGGCGAGAGCGTGGATGAACTTGTTCTGGTTGAGCTGCTTCTGCTCCAGGATGATGGGCAGGTACTCGATGATGAGCACGATCAGGTAGCAGGTGATGCAGAAGATCACTTCCGTCAGCATGGAGTGGACGTTGGCGTGCCAGTAGCCGAACCATGCCCGGCCGGGCTGGCCGATGTCCATGGTGAGCACGAGCATGGCGCCCGAGTAGCAGATGAACCCGATGATGACCGTCAGGTTGACGATCTTCTCCAGCTGCTTGATCTTGAGGATGTACTTCAGGAAGCCGGTGAAGAAGGCGCCCGCGCCCAGGGCGATGACGCCCAGGTCGAAGGTGATCCACAGGCCGAACCCGAAGTAGTTGTCCATGCCGGTGACGCCGATGCCGTTATACAGGATGACGGTGGCGGCGTAGAGGCCCCAGAGCAGGAAGAGACTGATGAAGCCGAGCCAGAGAAGGAAGCGGCCGAACGAGCAGCGCGGCAGTCCTTCCGGGAAGAGTTTGCTATCCATCATCGCCCCCCTTTACGAGTGGTTGGCTTGTTTGACGGCGGAGTGCTGATCGCCGGCCGCGTGATTATCGGCCAAGAGACGCACCCATTCCCGCTTGCTGTAGTAGTAGACCTGGGGATTCAGGCCGAGCTTTTCGAGCAGGCGGAAGGCATGGGGGCTGTGGGCCAGCTGATGGACCTTGTGGTCCGGATTCTTCAGGTCGCCGAAGTGGATGGCCCCGGTGGGGCAGATCTCGGCGCAGGCCGGTTTGTAGGCGTCCTCGGCCAGTTTCGTGGGATCCTCGCCGGCCTCGCGGGCGGCGTCCTTGGCGCGCAGGAAGCGGGTGTGGCAGAAGTTGCACTTCTCCACCACGCCGCGGGGGCGGGCCGAGGTGTTGGGGGCCAGGACCTTGTCCATGCCCACCGGCCACAGCGGATCCCACCAGTTGAAGTACCGGGCATGGTAGGGGCAGGCCGCCATGCAGTACCGGCATCCGATGCAGCGCGGGTAGATCTGGCTGACGATGCCGCCTTCCTCGTTCTTGTCCGTGGCGATGACCGGGCAGACCGGCACGCAGGCGGGGTTTTCGCACTGCATGCAGGGGCGGGGCAGGTAGGCGGCCTCGCCGTTCTCGCCGTGCAGCTCGTAGACCGTCAACCAGGTCAGGCTGCGCAGCTTGTTGGACGGATCGTCGCGGTCGTAGGTCAGGCCCTGGACGGCGTTGAAGGGGTCCTTGCCGGTAATGGGGGCGATGTTGTTCTCCACCTGGCAGGCGGCCATGCACGCGCCGCAGCCCGTGCATTTATCGAGGTCGATGACCATGCCCCACTGAATCTTGAATTCCTTATGCGTTCCGTGTCCCATGGCGATCTCCCCCTAGAGTTTGGCGATGTCCACGGTGGAGCCCGCCCAGGCGGAACCGCCGGACTCGGAGCTCACGGTGAGGACCTTGTACACGTTGTCGCCCTTGCCTTTCGAGAACTCGTCGAAGGCGGTGTGTCCGAAGCCGAGGTAGGCGGCGACGGTTTCGGGGGCGACCCCCGCGTCCACGTGGACCTTGGCGACGCAGTCGCCGCCCGCCGCGGCGAGCTTGACCTTATCGCCGTTCTTGACGCCAGCGGCCTTGGCCGTGTCGGCGTTCATCTTCACGAACATGGTGCCGAACTGCAGCTCCGTGTCGCGGATGGTGACGGTGTTGTGGGGCGGGATGCCGCAGGTGGGGGTGCCGAAGTTGGTCTCGGTCAGGGCGGCCAGGGCGTAGGCGCCCTTGCCCTTGGCCTTGCCGGCCAGGGCGGCCACGGGGAGGCTCAGGGCGTCGGGGTAGGCCAGGCCGGCGTTCTGCTCCACCTGACCGGCCTTGGCCTCCAGCACCTGGGCGAAGCTCTCGAAGCCGAGGTCCACGCCGAGGTTTCCGGCCACGGTGAGCAGGAAGTCGGGGGTGGCCATGACGTCGAGGTCGGGCTGGGCGGCCGGAGCGCCGACCACGTAGGCCGGAGCGCCGATGCCGAAGGGGTTCAGGATGTCGTCGGCCCGCTCCAGGCTGTGCGGGGCGGGGAGCACCAGGTCGGCCTGGGCCGCGGTCTCATCCAGGTAGGTGGAGAAGGCCACGGTGAAGCCGGCCTTCTTCAGACCCTCGGCCGCGGCGGTGAGGCCGGGCAGGGCGTAGAAGGGGTTGGCCTCGTAGACCAGCAGCAGCTTGGGGGCGAAGGTCCCGGCGGCCAGGTCGACCAGCAGGTCCTTGCGGCAGCGCGCCGAGGCGGTCAGACCGCCGGGAACGGCGCTGGGGGCCTCGGCCAGCACGGTCATGCCGCCGGGCACGTTGACGCGGCCGAGGAGCATGTTGAGCAGGACGCCCGCGGCCACGGTGGCCGGGTTCTGGCCGAAGTCGGCCACCACCACGGGGCTGCCCGCGGCGGCGAGCTTGCCGGCCAGGTCCACCAGGACCTGTTTGTCCAGCCCGGTGGCGGCGGCCACCTTGTCGGGCGAGTAGTTGGAGGCGAGCAGGCTCTGCAGGGCGCCGAAGTCGGAGCTGTAGAGGGTGGCGCCGTTGCGGATGAGGATGTAGGCCAGGCCCAGGGCGAAGTCGGTCAGGGCCCCGGCCTTCACGGGCACGAACTGGTCGCTCACCGCGGCGGTGCGGCCCGCCACGGGACCGGCGTAGATCCAGGCGGCGGTGGCGTCCTCGCCGGTGGGGTGCTGGGCCGCGAAGGCCTGCTGGTTGGCCACCACCGGGCCGAAGCTGTCGAGGAGCTCCGCACCGATGCTGAGCACGAAGTCGCTGTTGGCGACGTCGTAGCCGATCTGGCCCTGTCCGCCCATGAGGCCGTTGTAGGCCTTGGAGGCGGCGGTCATGGCCGAGGGCATCATGTAGTAGGCGTCGCTGCCCAGGGCGGCCAGGAAGCCGGAGATGACCTCGTTGGCGGTCCCGGTCTCGTCGCCGGAGATGGCGGCCACGGAGGCCCCGGCGGCTTTGGCCTTCTCGATGAAGAGCGCGGCCGCGTCATCCCAGGTGATGGGGGCGTAGCTGCCTTCGCCGGTCTTCTTCATGGGGCCCTTGACCCGGGCGGGGGAGCGCATCATGGGCACGGCCACGGCGCTCAGGGCGTCCATTCCGCCGCCGGACAGCGGGTTTTCCGGGTCGCCGGCGGTGCCGTAGGGCTGGCCGCCCACGGTCAGCACGCGCACCGGGGTGCCCGAGGGGATCATCTTGCACAGAGCCGGAACGGACTCCTGCGCGCCTTTGGTGAGGCGGGGAATCCAGGACCAGTTCTGCGTCCAGATGGAGATATCGTCGGTAACTTTCCACAGGGCCGGGGTGAACAGCGTACCGATGCCGCCACCCACGACCAGCTGGATGAATGCTCTGCGATTCAAGCCCATTGCTCCACCCCTTTTACTTATGACAGACGTAGCAGGCGTTGGACTGGTGCATGCGGGCATGACACTCTTCACACTGCCACATCTTCATGGTCTGTTTGCTGTAGCCGGTGATGACGTTCCGGTAGAACGGCGGGGGGGTGTCACCCTTGTCGATATCCTTGGGGTGACAGAGGTTGCAGTTGGGGGTGTCCCCGCCCTCCTCGGCCTCCACGTGTTCGCCGCGCTTGGCGGCGGCCACGGCGGCCTCGGTCAGCCCGGCATGGGCCTTGTGCGAAAAGAAGACGTTGTCCGGCTGGTACTGGTAGTTGTACCAGGGGATTTCGGTCCCGGTCAGCAGATACTTGACCACGAAGGCGCGTTCAGCCTTGGCGTTTTCCGGGTCGGAGCTCATCAGCACGCCGTCCAGCTCGTCCGGGCCGGTGGCCTCGTTGAGGACGGCCGTAATGTCCCCGGAGCCGACCTTGGCCACGATGGCGTCGATGATGCCCTGCGGGTCCCCGACGTCATGGCAGGAGGCGCACTGCTCGTTGCTCGGAAATCCCGCAAAGGAGCCGTCCTCACGGAAGAGGTGGCAGTCCTCGCAGGCCATGCCCTGGCCTTCCACGTGAACCTTGTGGCTGAACCGGAAGGGCTGTTCCTTGGCACTGAAGAGGATCTGCGGGAACAGAACCCAGCCGACGACCACGGCCCCGATGAAGCCCAGCAAGAACGGCACGGCTCCACCATACTGTTTGGATGCTCTTTTCTCCTCCATAACCTGCCCCATCACTCCTCTAGAGTTTGGTTACAAACATGACCAAAAGAATTACGTTTCCTTACGGCAACGGTCGTTCTTGTGTCAAGGCATTATGAAAAAATTCACGAGGTCAAGGGGTCCGGGCGGCCTTTTCCGCCCCCCTACCCCGATTTTTCCCCGTCCCGGTCCGGAGTGGGCGCCCGACCATAGACGTCCTCGTAGCGAACGATATCATCCTCTTCCAGGTAACTTCCGGACTGGATCTCGATGATTTCCAGCAGCACCTTGCCCGGATTGGCCAGGCGGTGGGTGGTGGCCATGGGGATGTCCACGGACTGGTTCTCCACCAGCAGGCGCTCCTGGCCGCCCACCTCCACCAGGGCCGAGCCCTGGACCACCACCCAGTGCTCGCTGCGGTGGTGGTGCATCTGGCGCGAGAGCTGGGCCCCGGGCTTCACCTCGATGCGCTTGATCTTGTAGCGCGGGCCCTCCTCCAGCACGCAGTAGCTGCCCCAGGGCCGGTGCACCAGGGGGTGGCACTCCACCAGGGGGCTGCCCTCGGCCTTGAGGGTCTGGACCACGTCCTTGACCCGCTGCACCTCGGACACCGGACAGACCAGGGTGGCGTCCCGGGTCTGGACCACGATCATGTCCTTCAGTCCGATGGCGGCCAGCTTGCCCCCGCGGGACACGAGCAGGCTGCCCTCGCTGCCCAGGTTGAGCACGTCGCCCTGGATCAGGTTGCCGACCGCGTCCTTGTCGCCCAGGCGGTACACGGCCTCCCAGTTGCCCAGGTCGTCCCACTCGAACCCGGCCCGGACCTCCACGATGGTGTCCAGGTGCTCCAGCACGCCGTAGTCCACGCTCAGGCGCGGCAGGCCGCGGTAGCCCTCGGCCAGGGGGCGCTCGGTGCGCGCCAGCCACCAGTCCCAGAGCTCGGGCTGGTGGCGCGCCACGGCCTTGAGGAAATCACGCATCTTGAACAGGAACATGCCGCTGTTCCAGTCGTGGCTGCCGGCGTGCAGAAAGGCGGCGGCGCGCTCGGCGTCGGGCTTCTCCACGAAGCCGTCCACCTCGAAGGCCCCGTCCCCCAGGGGGCGGCCCGTGGCGATGTAGCCGTAGCCGGTCTCGGGCTTGGTGGGGGCGATGCCGAAGGTGACGAAGCGGCCCGCCTCGGCCAGGGCCGCGCCCCGGACCAGGGCCTCGCGCCAGGCCGCCTCGCCCCGGACCATGTGGTCCGAGGGGAAGACCGCCACCAGGGCCTCGTCGTCCAGCCGGGCCACCTGCTCCAGGGCCAGGAGCACCGCGGGCAGGGTGTCGCGGGCCAGGGGCTCCGCCACCACCTGGGGCTCCAGGGCCGGGTCCACGGCGCGCACCTGGGCGCGAACCCCGAAGACGTGCTCCTCGTTGGTCACCACCCAGACCCGCTCCGCCGGAAAGGCCCCGAGCACCCGGGCCGCGGTCTGCTGTAACAGGCTGGCCTCGCCGCCCAGGGCAAGCAGCTGCTTGGGCAGCAGGTTGCGCGACAGCGGCCAGAGCCGCGTGCCCGAGCCGCCCGCCAGGATGACGGCGTGGCAGCGGGCCAGGGGATCGGCGACGGCGGGACGGGAGGCGGCGGGGGTGGGCATGGGGCGCTCCGGGTGGGTCCGGCCGGGCCGGGCGGGTTGCAGGCCTGCGGAATCAGGCTTCATAAAGGAAGGGGGACTCGAAATCCCGCAACCGCGGCAGGTTCCGGTCCTTGTCCGAGAGCACCGGCTGCTGCACGGGCCAGGGGATGGCCAGGTCCGGGTCGTCCCAGCGGATGCCGCCCTCGTCGGCCGGGCTGTAGGGGGCGTCCACCTTGTACATGAACTCCGTCTCCTCGCTCAGGGTCAGGTAGGCGTGGGCGAAGCCCTTGGGGATGAACAGGCGGATGAAATTCCGGGCGCTCAGGGTGAGCTGGCCCCACTGGCCGTAGCTGGGCGAGCCGCGGCGAACGTCCACCACCAGGTCCAGCACGGCGCCGCGCGTCACCCAGACCAGCTTGGCCTGGGCCGTGGGCGGGGCCTGGAAGTGCAGCCCGCGCAGCACCCCCGCCCCCTTGGAGTAGGCGTGGTTGTCCTGGATGAAGTCCACGTCCATGCCCGCCTGGCGGAAGCGCTCCCGGTTCCAGCTCTCCAGGAAGAAGCCGCGCGCGTCGCGGTGGACCTTGGGATCGATGATGAGTACGCCGGGAAACTCGGTGGTGGAAACCTGCACGGCCGTCCTCCCTGGCCTGATGTATCCGAGTTGCCCCCCCAAGACAAGCCGGGGACCGCCGGAATCCGGCGTCTTTCCGACCGTATTCCCTTTTGCGCCGCCCTCTGCTATCCAGGCGGCCTGGAGCGGCCCATGAACGTCCTGGACATCGTGCTCATATCGGTGCTGGTGCTGGCCACGGCCCGCGGCCTGGCCAAGGGGATGATCCGCGAGGTGGTCTCCGTGGGGTCCATCTGGCTGGGCATCTTCCTGGCCACGCGCTACCACTACGCCGTGGAGCCCTACCTGGCCATCCACATCACCAATCCCATGAGCGTCCAGGCGGCCAGCTACTTGGTGGTCTTCCTGGCCACGGTGGCGGCCTGCTGGATCGCGGCCAAGGTGCTGCGCGACACCATGAAGGTCACGCTGACCAGCTGGATCGACCACGCCGCCGGGGCCGCCCTGGGCCTGGCCGAGGGCGCGCTGGTCTGCCTGGTGGCCCTGTTCATGCTCTCCACCTTCCTGCCCGACGCCAAGTTCTACCGCCAGTCCACCCTGGCCCCGCTGGCCGAGCCGCACCTCACCCTGGTCACCGACGTGCTGCCCGACGCCGTGCGCCGCTCCATGCAGGAGGGCGGCTTCAGCTCGCCCGGCCCGGAGCTGCCGAAGCTCCCGGACCTGTCCACCCTCACCGGGACCAAAACCAAACCCGCACCCGCCGCCCCGGCCGAACCCGCGGAGCGGCCCGCGCCCTAACCCGACCAAGGAACCATGTCCCACATTCCCTCCCCCACCCCCGACGGCGCGACCCGGCCCGCCGCGCACCCGGCCGCCCGCGCCCTGGCCCGGCTCCAGGCCGG
>JBFWIY010000094.1:0-8157 GCA_050255855.1 Desulfovibrionaceae bacterium | reverse complement strand
TGGACCGCGGGGGCCGAAGGCTCGGCTGCGGGGACCACCTCCACGGGGGGGGCCGGGGCCTCGGCCGAGGCCGGGGCCGCGCCCGCGGACCCGGCGCTCTCGGGGGTGAAGCCCTCCAGGGCCACGGGATGGGCGGGACGGATGAAGAAATACCAGACCAGGAAGGCCAGCAGCGCGGCCAGGAGCAGGGCCAGCAGCCAGATGCCCCAGCCGCGCCGGGCGGCGGGGGCGCAGACCTCGGGGCGGATGGGCGCGGCGGGGGCCCCGTCGCAGGGGCGCAGGGCCTGCTCCATGGCCTCGCCGAACTCGCGCGGGTCCAGGCCCAGCACCTTGGCGTAGCTCTGCACGAATCCCTTGGCGTAGACGCGGTGCGGGAAGTGGTCGCGGTCGCCCTCCTCAAAGGCGACCAGGATACGCTTGCTGACCTTGGTGGATTCCGCCACCTCCTGCAGCGAGAATCCCAGGTGTTCGCGCTGCTGCCGCAGCTGGGCCCCCAGTTCGGTGATGTCCATGATGCTCCTTGTCGCCAGCCCGAAGCTAGGATTGGGTCTTGCGTTCGATGAGCGCGTTTTCCTTGAGCCGATCCAGATAGTCCTTGAGGGTCTTCTGGAACTTGGCCTCGCGCAGGTCGTTGAAGACCCCGGTGCGCGTGGCCTCGTCCACCGTCACCTCGCTCGTCTTCTCCTCGGTGATCTCGATGAGGGCCCACTGGTCGTTGACCTGGAAGGGCTCGCTCACCTTGCCCTGGTCCAGGTCCTGGATGGCCTTCTGCCAGTCCGGGGCCAGGTCGGCCACGGCCAGGAAGCCCAGGTCGCCGCCCTGCCCCACGCCGGGCCCCACGGACAGGGTGTCCGCGGCCTCGGCGAAGGTGAGCTTGCCGGAGTCGATGCGGCCGCGCAGCTCCTTGGGGTCCTGGCCCTGGGGCAGCAGGATGTAGCTGAGCCGGACCATGCGGCCGGAGCCGCCCAGGCCCCGCTTGGCGATCTCGTCCTGGACCTCGGAGTCGGTGACGACGATCTTCTTGCCCACGGCGTTGATGATGAGCCGGTGCTTGAGCAGGTCCCAGCGCATGTCCTCGCGGAAGGTCTTGTCCGTGTAGCCGGAGCTCTTGAGGCGCTCCTGGTAGCCCTGCTCGCTCAGGCCCTCGGAGCTCTTGATGTCGGCGATGCGCTCGTCCAGCTCCTTGTCGCTGAGGTCCAGGTGCAGCCGGTCGATCTCCTGCTTGAGCAGCAGGTCGTCGATGAGCTGATCCAGGATCTTGTCCTGGATGCCCGTCTCGGACAGGAGCGTGTCCATGGTGATGGTGGGCTTGCCCTGGGACTCCAGCTGGATGTTGAGCTGGCTGAGCATCTTCTCCAGCCGGTCGCGGAGGTCGTAGTCGGTGATGGGCGTGGTGTTGACCACGGCCACGATGCGGAACACGTCCTCGGCCAGGGCCGGGGCGGCCGCGCCCAGCACCAGCAACAGCAGCACGACACGCAGGGCGATTTTTCGCGCCATGGATCTCCCTCGAAAGCAGGTTTCCGCCCGCAGGGACCCGGGGGCAGGTCGGGATGCGGGCCAGGGTGCAGGCCAAAATGCGGGCCCGAATGCGGGCCGAAGCCCGGGCCGCACGGCCGGGGGAATACTACGTCCTTTCCTCCGGGCTGGCAATGCGCGCTACGGCCGGCCCGCGGGCGCCGCGGTGGCGTTGGCGTCCTCGCCGGGGGGCGGGCCGCCCTCCTCGTCCTCGTCGGAGAGCGGCATGCCGTCGCCCTCCACGCGGGGCTGGGCCAGGTCGGGCTCCATGCCCTCGGGCTTGTCCTCGGCCACATCGGGCGGCGGCGTCACCTCGGTCTGTCCTTCCGGCACGGGCGGCAGGGAGGGCACGATGGCCGGGGCGGGCGCAACGCCCTCGCCGGGCTTCTCCACCGCAGGCAGCAGGCGGCTGCTGATGCGGATGTCGGCCGTGGCGAGCTTCTTCTTGAGCCACTCGTCAAAGGCCACCTGGAGCTTCTGCTCCAGCAGGCGCTCCTCCACCTGGGGATAGGCGGTGCTCGGGTCGAGCACCTTGGCCGGGAGGGAGTCGAGCAGCACCAGGGCCTCGAACCCGGAACTCACCTCCATGATGGGGCTGGCCTCGCCCGCGGGCAGCTCCTGCAGGGCGTCGTGCCAGGTGGCGGAGAGGTTTTCGCGCGGCACGGTCATCTCGCGCACGGTGACGCCGTCCAGGTCGCCGCGCAGCACCTTGGGGTCGTGCCCGGCGCGGTAGAGCTTGAGGGCCCGCTCCACGTCGTCGTGGCGCAGGCTGCGCACGGTGACCACGTGGACGCTGGCCGGCACCCGGAAGTCGTCCAGGTGGTCCTCGTAGTATTTTTCGGCCTCGCGGTAGTCGATCTGGATGTGCGGCCGCAGCACCTGCTGGTTGAACTTCTCGCGGGCCAGGGTGTAGCGCAGCTGCTGCCGCCAGGAGGCCAGGTCGATGTATTCCTCGATGATGACCTGGTCGAAGGCCCCTTCGGGATAGTCGGCGCGCACCTTGGCCTCGGCGGCCCGGACCTCCTCGTCCGTGACCGGGATGCCCCGCTCCTCCAGGTCCTGGCTCACCAGCTCCAGCACGATGAGGTCGCCCAGGATGTGGCCGTATTCGGCGCGCAGGGCCTCCACCGAGGGCACGAAGGTCCCGCCGGAGTCCATGTGCAGCAGGTCGTGCTGGAACTCCAGCTGGGCCAGGGTGATGGGCCGCCCGTTGACGCGGGCCACCACGCCCATGTCGTCGGACTCGTCGGAGCAGGCGGCCGCCAGCGTGGCCGCCAGCAGCAGGACGAGGAGCGTCAGGTCGATGCGCAGGGTGCGTTTCATGGGTGATCCGTCGTTGGCGTGTTCCCGGCCGGGTCCGGGGCCGGGGCCGGGGCCGGGTCCGGGGCCAGGAGAGTGTGTAGCTCGGCGCGCAGAAAATCAAGCCCCTGGGCCACATTGGTTTCGCCCGGGCAGCGCAGCTCCAGCTTGCCCGGGGGCAGAAAGCGGGCCCGCTCCCGCCGCTCGGCGGCCCAGGCCAGGATGGCGTCCACGGCCACACGCGGCTCGCCCTCGAAGCCCAGGACCATGCGGCCGGGGTGCAGCTCGCAGCGCGCCGCGCCCAGGGCCCGGGCCAGGCGCTTCACGGCCAGCACGCCCAGGAAGTTGACCGCCTCCTCGGGCAGGGGGCCGAAGCGGTCGGCCAGCTCCTCGCCGATCTCCGCGGCCCGGGCGTCGTCCGCGGCCGAGGACAGGGCCTTGTAGTAGCGCAGCCGCTCGGCCGACTCGGGGACCCAGCCCTCGGGCAGGTGGGCCTTGAAGGTGAACTGCATCTCCGGCTCGGGGTTGCGGGTCTTCTCCTCGCCGCGCAGCCGGGCCACCTCCTCCTCCAGCATCTCCAGATAGAGGTCCAGGCCCACCTTGGCCATCTGGCCGGACTGGGCCTCGCCCAAAATGTTGCCCGCGCCGCGCAGCCGCAGGTCCTCCATGGCCACCTTGAAGCCCGCGCCCAGGTAGTCCAGCTCCAGGATGATGCGCAGCCGCCGCTTGCTCTGCTCGGGCAGGGCCTCCAGGTCCGGCACCACGAAATAGGCGAAGGCCTGGCGGTCGCTGCGCCCCACCCGGCCGCGCAGCTGGTAGAGCTGGCCCAGGCCGAAGAGCTGGGCCTGGTCCACGATGAGGGTGTTGACGTTGGGAAAGTCCAGGCCGGACTCGATGATGGCCGTGGAGACGAGCACGTCCAGCTCGTGGTGCCAGAAGCGGTGCATGGTCTGCTCCAGCTCGCGCTCGTGCATCTGGCCGTGGGCCATGCCCACGCGCGCCCCGGGGCACAGCTCGCCCACGGTGCGGGCCACGTCCTCCAGGCCCTGGATGCGGTTGCGCACCCAGAACACCTGGCCGCCCCGCTCCAGCTCCCGGCGCAGGGCCTCGGCCAGCAGGGGCTTGTCGTACTCCACCAGGGCGGTGGCCACGGGCTTGCGGTCCTCGGGCGGGGTCTCGATGAGCGAGAGCCCGCGGATGCCGGACATGGAGAGCTGGAGCGTGCGCGGGATGGGCGTGGCGGTGAGCGCCAGCACGTCCACGGTCTTGCGGTAGTGCTTGAGCTTCTCCTTGTGCTTGACCCCGAAGCGCTGCTCCTCGTCCAGCACGATGAGCCCCAGGTTGGGGAGCGCCACGTCCTTGGAGAGCAGCCGGTGGGTGCCGATGAGCACGTCCACCTCGCCGCGCGCCGCGGCCTTGAGGATGGTCTTCTGACGCGGGGCGGGCACGAAGCGGCTGAGCATCTCCACCCGCACCGGGAAGGCCTCCATGCGCGAGCGGAACGTCTGGTAGTGCTGCTCGGCCAGCACTGTGGTGGGGCACAGGATGGCGGCCTGCCTGCCCTCGATGACCGCCCGGAAGGCGGCGCGCAGGGCCACCTCGGTCTTGCCGAAGCCCACGTCCCCGCAGACCAGCCGGTCCATGGGCTCGGGCTTCTCCATGTCCGCCAGGACCTCCTCCACCGCGCGCGCCTGGTCCGGGGTCTCCTCGAACCCGAACCCGGACTCGAACTCGTAGAACAGCTCGCCCGGCGGGCCGTACTGGAAGCCCTTGGCCACCCGGCGGTAGGCGTACATCTCCACCAGCTCGACGGCGATCTTCTCCACGGCCTTGCGCGCCCGGCTGGTGGCGGCGCGCCAGCGCGCCCCGCCCAGCTTGTCCAGGGGCGGCACGTGGCCCTCGGGGCCCTTGTAGCGCTGCACCAGGCCGATGCGGTCCACGGGCAGGTAGAGCTTGTCGTCGTTGTCGAAACCGAGCAGGAGGTAATCGTTGGCCACGGCCCCGACCTTGAGGGGCATCAGCCCCTCGAAGCGGCACACGCCGTAGTCGCGGTGCACCAGCAGGTCCCCGGCCACCAGGTCGTCGAAGCGGCTCATGCCCTCGAAGGCGCGGCGGCGGGCGGCCCGGCCCGCGTCGCCCTGCCCCCCGGGCTGGAGCACGTGCTCGCCCAGGATGAGGGAGCCGTCCCAGGAGACATCCATGCCCCCGGCCAGCGGGGCCACCAGGGCGAAGAGCCCGTGCGCCTCCGGGGCGTATTCGAGCATGAAGGGCAGCTGCTCGGGCTCGGCCAGGGCCAGGAAGCGCTCCCGGGACCGCTTGCTCCGGAAGCAGAGCGCCACCTGGCGGCGGGTCTGCCGCCACTGGGCCAGGCCCTGCATGAGGGCGGGCCAGGGACGGCGCTGCTCGTCGGGCTTCCAGAACAGATCGGTGAAGGCGCTCACCCGGGTCTCGGCCAGCTCCACGCCCTCGCGCTCGCGGCCCATGAGCAGGTCCTCGAACACGATCTGGCGCTGGGAGAGCCAGGCGGCGCGGGCCTTTTCCCCGCCGCGGAAGACCAGCCAGGCGGGCCAGCGCAGGCCCTTGGCGGCCTCGCCCTCCAGGGCGGCGATCCACGCCTCCTCCACGTCGGCCAGGCGCTGGCGCAGCTCGTCCGCCGCGGCCAGGAGCCAGACCGCGCCCTGGGGCAGCAGCTCCTCCAGCTGGGCGGGCTTGGCCTGGCAGAGCCCGGGCCACACCCGGCCGTCGGCCTGCACGGCCAGCTCGTCCAGGGCCGCCACGGCCTGGGGCGAGAGCTCGCCCGTGCCGCGCAGCTTCTGCCGGACCTCGCGCGCCTCGTCCAGGCGGTCGCCGGCCAGCGGGCAAGGGACCACGGGCAGGAGCACGGCCTCGGTCAGATCGGCCTTGGAGCGCTGGGTCTCGGGGTCGAACAGGCGTAGTTCGTCCAGGGTGTCGCCGAAGAACTCCAGGCGCATGGGCAGCGGATACCCCGGGGCCCAGAGGTCCAGCAGGTCGCCGCGGGCCGAGATCTCGCCCGGCACGCGGACCATGCCGCTCGGCTGGTAGCCCCAGGCCACGGCCTGCTCCAGGACCAGCTCGCGCCCCAGCTCCTCGCCCTTGGTCAGGGAGAGCCAGACCCGCTCCTGGCCCGACGGCCACAGGGGCAGCAGGTTGCCCGCGGCCACCAGCACGCAGCGCGGCCGCGGGGCGTAGCTCAGGTAATGCAGGGCCGCGGCGCAGTCCGCCCAGTGGGCCGGGGCCGGGCGGCCCGCCGGGTACGGGGGCAGGCCGATCCAGGGCCGGGCCCAGGCCGGGGCCAGGGGATCGCCCGCGCCGAAGTGCAGGTCCAGCAGGGCGGAGAGCCGGGAGTAGGCCTCGGGGCCCGGGGCCAGCAGCACCACCTCCTGCCCGGCGCGCACCAGGGCCAGGGCCAGCCGGGCCTGGCTGGCCGGGCCGCTCTTGAGCACCCTCAGGTGGGTGCCGCCGCCCTCCAGAAAGGGGCTCAGGGCCTTGGGAAGCAGCATGCGGGACCTTGCGGGGTTTTGCGGCGCCGGGCCGCGGGGAAAACACCGTCCCCCGGCCAGGGGGCCGGGGGACGGGAGAAAACATGCGTCCGAAGGCGCGTCAGCCGACCTTGCTCAGGGCCTCCCGCTCCTCGCTGGAGAGCAGGCGGTGCAGGTCGAGCATGATGAGCAGCCGGTCCTCCAGCTTGCCCACGCCGCTGATGTAGTCGGACTCCAGGCCGGAGACCACGGCGGGCGGGGCGTCGATGGTGGAGGCCGGGATGCGCAGCACCTCGGACACCGAGTCCACCATGAAGCCCACCACCATGGTGCCGAGCTGGATGACGATCATGCGGGTGTGCTTGTCGTGGGGGCGGCTGGGCAGGCCGAAGCGCTTGCGCAGGTCCACGATGGGGATGACCTTGCCGCGCAGGTTGATGACGCCCTCCACAAAGGCCGGGGCCTTGGGGACCTTGGTGATGGCCATGGTGCGGATGATCTCCTGCACGGCCAGGATATCCACCCCGAATTCCTCCTCGCCGATGCGGAAGGTGACGAGCTGTATGAGATCCGCGTCCTGCCGATGGGCTTCTTCTGCCATGGGGTCCTCCGCTTGCCTGGTCCCCGGCCGCACCCCGGCCGGGCGGTCCGACTATACGGACAAACGCCGCCTTTTGCAAAACGCTTTCGGCCCGGCGGGCCAATTTGACGGCCCGGGGCAAATGCTCTAGAGTGCGGCGATTCCGCGCGGGCTCCCCGCCCCCAGCGATCCCTCAAAAGGCGGATACCCATGGCCCAATACGCCCCGTTTCTGGACCACGTCAGCATCGAAGACCAGCTCAAGAGCCTGGAGGACGACGAACTGCTCGATTTCTGGGAAGAAACGCAGTACGTCGCCCGGGCCATGAGCCTGGAGAGCGAGCCCGAGGACGGCGAATCGAGCCCCGAGTACGAGCGGCTCATCGTGCAGGAGCTCCAGGTGCGACACAGCCGCCGCGAATCCGGCCGGCCCTGACCGAAAAAAAAAAAGCCCCGCTCCGGCGGGGCTTTTTCGTGGCGTCCTTTCTAACGCATGGCCACCGGGGCCCGCCCGATGCTCACGTAGCCGAACCCCAGCGTCTCCATGAGGGCCGGATCGTAGAGGTTGCGGCCGTCGAAGATGAGGGGCTCGCGCAGCAGGGCCTTGATCTGGTCCAGGTCCGGGTTGCGGAACTGGTTCCAGTCCGTGACCACGGCCAGGGCGTCCGCGCCCTCCAGGGCCTGGTACTGGCCCGAGACGAACTCCACCCCCGGCACGCCCGCAAGCTCCGCGGCGGCGCGCTCCGCGGCCACGGGATCGAAGGCCCGGATCTTCATGCCCAGCCCGGCCAGATGCCGGATGAGCACCAGGCTCGGGGCCTCGCGCATGTCGTCGGTGTTGGCCTTGAAGGCCAGGCCCCAGACCGCCAGGGTCTTGCCCGCCACGCCGCCCTTGTCCGCGAAATGGGCCTCCACCTTGGCGCCCAGCACGGCCTTCTGGCGGTCGTTCACCGCGTCCACCGCGGCGATGAGCCCGGGCTCGAACCCGTGCTCCCGGGCGGTGTCCATGAGGGCCTTGACGTCCTTGGGGAAGCACGACCCGCCGTAGCCCATGCCCGGGTAGATGAAATGATAGCCGATGCGGTGGTCCGAGCCGATGCCCAGGCGCACCTCGCTCACGTTGGCCCCGACCTTCTCGCAGATCCCGGCCATCTCGTTGATGAAGCTGATCTTGGTGGCCAGCATGCAGTTGGCCGCGTACTTGGTCATCTCGGCCGAGCGCACGCCCATGACGATGAGCTTCTCCCGGCTGCGGGCGAAG
>JBFWIY010000093.1:0-8181 GCA_050255855.1 Desulfovibrionaceae bacterium | reverse complement strand
AGGAACGGTTCGGGCCGGTTCGGGACCGGCGGCGCGGGCCGCGGCCCGGGCGGCGGGCCCGGGGCCGAGGCCGCGCGCCAGGAGACGCGCCTGCGCACCGGGGTCACCGCCCTGGCCGGGGCGGCGCTGCTGGCCGCCCTGTGGCTGCCCCCGCCCTGGGGCTTCCTGGCCTTTGTCGGCGGGGCCATCGGGGTCTGGAAGACCACCGGCATCCTGATCCAGGCGGTGCGCCGCGACGAGGCGGCCCACTGCCTGCTGGACGAGGACCTCATCCAGTCCCAGAAGCTCTCGGCCCTGGGGGAGATCTCCTCGGGCATCGCCCACGAGATCAACAATCCCCTGGCGGTCATCGGCCAGGAGGTGGAGCTCATGCGGCTCACCCTGGGGGCCGAGCCCCTGGCGGGCCTGCCCCAGGCCGCGGAGCTGGCCTCCGGGGTGGACTCGGTGGAGACCCAGGTGCGGCGCTGCTCGGAGATCACCCACGCCATCCTGGACTTCGCGCGCAAGCACGAGCCCCTGCCCCAGCCCACGGACATCAACCGGCTGGTGGCGGACATGGCGCACTGGGTGGAGCGCGAGGCGCGTTCGCGCGGGGTGACGGTGGAGCTGCGCCCGGCCGAGAACCTGGGCCTGGTGCCCGCGGACTCGCCGCTCCTGCGCCAGGTGACGCTCAACGTCGTCAACAACGCGGCCCAGGCCGCGGGGCCGGGCGGCCGGGTGGAGATCAGCACCCACGCGGACCCCGGCGGCGGGGTGCGCATCGAGGTGCGCGACTCGGGCCCGGGCATCCGGCCCCGGGACCTGCCGCGCCTGTTCGACCCCTTCTTCACCACCAAACCGCCCGGACAGGGCACGGGACTGGGGCTCTCCATCAGCCAGGCCATCATGCACCGCATGGGCGGGGGCATCACGGCCGAGAGCCGCCCGGGCGAGATGACCTGCTTCACCATCCGAGTGCCGGGCCGCCCGTCGGACCGGGGGCCGGAGGGGTACGACGCGGAAGACGATCACTAGGGCCCACGGCCGGGCGGGCCAGGGCGGGCCCCATGGCGAGCAAGGGAGGATGCATGACGGCACACGAGACGACACTGGTGTTGGTGGTGGACGACGAGCCGGAGTTCCGCTCCAACATGATCCGTCTGCTGGCGGCGGCCGGGGTCCTGGCCGAGGCCGCGGCGGACGGCGAGGAGGCCCTGGAGCGCCTGGCCACGGGGCGCTACGACGTGGCCCTGCTGGACGTGCGCATGCCGGGCATGGACGGGGTGGAGGTGGTGCGCCGCATCCGGGACAAGGGCCTGGACGTGGACGCCATCCTGCTCACGGGCCACGCCAGCATCGACGACGCGGTGCAGGCCATGAACCTCGGGGCGGCGGACTACCTGCTCAAGCCCGTGCGCACCAGCACCGTGGCCGGGAAGATCGCCGAGGTGCGCGGGCGGCGGCGGGAGCGGCTCGGGGAGCAGCCCGAGCCCGAACGGGAGGAAGCATGAACGTCTCCGTCCCGCCCATCCGCATCCTGGTGGTGGACGACGAGGAGCGCTTCCGCGCCAACCTCTGTCGCCTGCTCGGGGCGCGCGGGCTCACGGCCCGGTCCTGCGCCTCGGGCGAGGAGGCCCTGGCCATCCTGGAGAACGAGGCCTTCGACGTGGTGCTCATGGACCTGCGCATGCCCGGCATGGACGGCACGGCCACCCTGGAGCAGATGCGCCAGCGGGGCTGCCGGGCCGAGGTCATCGTGCTCACGGCCCACGCCTCCGTGGACCTGGCGGGCCAGTGCCTGAAATACGGGGCCTGCGACTACCTGCTCAAGCCCTGTCCCACGGACGAGCTGCTGGAGCGGGTGGGGCGGGCCTACGAGCGCAAGCTGGAGCGCGAGGGCAAGCCCGCCGCGGACTGAGCCCGCGGCAAGCGCCCGGGCCCGGCCCGGCGTCTTCGTCCCGACGTCTCGGATGCGGCCGTTCAGGCCCGGCGCGCGTGCCAGCGCCAGGCCGTCTCCAGCATGGTCTCCAGCCCGGCGAAGCGGGGCCGCCAGCCCAGCAGGGCCCGGGCCCGCTCGGACGAGCCCACCAGGGCCGGGGGATCGCCCGCCCGGCGCGGTCCCGTGTCGTGGGGCACGGGCCGGCCGGTGACGCGCTCCGCGGCCGCGATGACCTCCCGCACGGAATAGCCCGCGCCGTTGCCCAGGTTCAGGGCCAGGGCGGCGGGCTCGGCCAGGCCGAGCAGGTGCTCCAGGCCCAGGCGGTGCGCCTCGGCCAGGTCGGTGACGTGGATGTAGTCGCGCACGCAGGTGCCGTCCGGGGTGGGGTAGTCGTCCCCGAACACGGTGAGGCGCGGCGCTCCGTCCCGGGCGGCCGCCAGCACCAGGGGGATGAGGTGGGTCTCGGGGTCGTGGTCCTCGCCGATCTCGCCCTCGGGGTCGGCCCCGGCGGCGTTGAAGTAGCGCAGGGCCAGGCTGGCCATGCCGTAGGCCCGGCCGTAGTCGGCCAGGGCCCGCTCGATCATCAGTTTGGTCCAGCCGTAGGGGTTCACCGGCCACTGGGGGTGGTCCTCGGTGAGGGGCATGGCCTGGGGCACGCCGTAGGTGGCGCAGGTGGAGGAGAAGATGACGGCCCGGCAGTGGTGGCGGCGCATGGCGTCCAGCAGGCAGAGCGCCCCGCCCACGTTGTTGCGGTAGTAGCGGGCCGGGTCGGCCACGGACTCGCCCACGTAGGTGAAGGCGGCGAAGTGCATCACCGCCTCGGGCCGGAACTCGGCGAAGGCGCGGTCCAGGGCCGCGGGGTCCAGGATGTCGGCCTCCACCAGCGGGCCCCACTGGACGGCCGCGCGGTGGCCGTAGATCAGGTTGTCGTAGGCCACGGGGCGGTATCCGGCCCGGGCCAGGCACTTGCAGGCGTGGCTGCCGATGTAGCCGGCCCCGCCGGTGACGAGAACGGTGGGCTTCATGTTCCTCCGCGGCCCGGGGTTCAGGCCCCGTCGCGTTCGGCCTCCGCCCCGCCGTTGGCGGCGGGCCGGGGGCATTGGTGGCCGTAGTCGCCGGCCAGGAAGCGCACGGCCATGCGCTCCACGTCGGCGTCGCTGCGCATGAGCATGTCCATCTGCCGGGTGAAGATCAAGAGCCGTCCGAGCATGTCCAGGCGCTTTTCGATCTCGGTGTGGTCGTACTTGGCGAAGCGGGCGGTGACCCGGTCGCCCCGGGTCTCCACCAGGAAGTCGCTGGCCTCCAGGATCTTGCCGATGGCCCGGACGCGGCGTTCGCGCCGGGTGGTGTCCGCCGCGCCGCCCTTGAACTCGAAGCTCACGTAGTTCTTGTTCATGGTCTGGCCGCAGTAGGCGTCCAGGATGGAGTAGTGGTAGCCCACGCGGGAGCTGAAGTTCAGGTACTTGTCCGAGACGATGGCGTAGCTCTTGTCCCCGAAGCGCTCGTGCCCGGCGTCGGGCGGGGTCATCATCTGCTGGCTGACCACGGAGAGGAAGCCGCGCATGTCCAGGGGCTTGGGCTCGTTGGCGCACAGCTCCGGGTGGAGCATGCCGCCCAGCAGGGCCTTGAAGGGGGCCGAAGTCACCTGGGCCACGTCCACCTTGCGGTCCCCGGGGCGCACGTCGGCCAGGCCGTCGCCCACGTCGATGATGTAGAGGTCCAGGGGCAGGGGGGCGGTGAGCTTCACGGCCACGCCCGCGCCGTCGCTGGCCATGTCGCTGATCTTGAACATCTCGGCGTAGCAGCGTTCGTGCACGAAGCGCATGACGTCGTGCAGGGTCTTGGCGTGGCGCGGGGTGAACTGCGGGGATTTGGGGTCCACCAGGGTGAGCGGCACCACGTGCTCGGCCAGGGCCTGGAGGATGCGGTAGACCGGGGTGTCGTGCATGAAGCGGCCGTTCTCGCGGGTGAGGGAGGTGAGCTCCTTGACCTCGCCGTCGTAGACGCGGCCGGAAAAGGCGTCCACGGTGACGATGCGGCCCGGGGCGAGGCAGGCGGTGGCGTCCTTGGTGTTGAGGATGGCCGGGATGCGGAACTCGCGCACCAGGGAGGCCATGTGGCCGGTGACGGAGCCGGAGTCCGTGATGACGGCGCGCACCCGGGGCAGGACGAGCATGAACTTGGGCGAGGAGTGCGGGGCCACCAGCACCCCGCCCTCGGGAAAGTCGCGCAGGTCGTCGTCGTCGCGCACCAGCACCACGGGCCCGCAGCCCACCCCGGGGCTGGCCACGTCGCCGCGCTCGATGAGCACCTCGTGGCCGGGCAGGTCCCGGGCGGGAATCTGCTGGGGCCGGGCCTCCAGCTTCAGGGGCCGGGCCTGGAGCACCAGGAGGCGGCCGTCCTGGTCCAGGGCCCATTCCACGTCCTGGGCGTGTCGGTAGTGGCGCTCCAGGCGCAGGGCCCAGCCGGCCAGCTCGCGCGCCTGTTCGTCGCTCAGGCAGGGGGCGTCCTGGAGCTCCGGGGGCACGGGGCGCTCCTCCACGTAGCCCGCGCTGCGGCCCACGAGCATCACCGGCTTGGTGGAGATGCGGCGGCGGGCCAGCTCGGGCGGGTCGCTCTTGGCGAAGACGAACTCGTCCGGGGGCACCACGCCGTCCACGGCGTAGACCCCCAGGCCCCAGACGCCGTTGAGGATGATCTTGTCCTCCAGCACGTCGAAGGGGTGGCGGGAGTAGATGACGCCGCTGGACTTGGAGCGGACCATCTCCAGGCAGGCCACGCTCATGGCCGAGTCGGCCAGGGGGATGCCCTGGCGCAGGCGGTAGAGGATGGCGCGCGGGGTGAAGAGGCTGGCGAGCACCATCTTGTAGGTCTCCAGGACCTTGCCCCGCGGCACGCCGAGCACGCTCAGGTACTGCCCGGCGTAGGAGACCTCGGAGTCCTCGCCGATGGCGCTGGAGCGCAGGGCCACCAGGGGCTCGCGCCCGAGCTCGTCGGCCAGGGCCTGGAAGGCGGTGAGGATGGCGGAGCTCAGGTCCTCGGGCAGCTCGGCGCGCAGGAACAGGGCCTGGAGCTCCTCGCTGGCGGCCATGACCGAGTCCGGGTCGTCGGGCTCCAGCTCGCGGGTGACGCGTTCGATCTCCTCGTCCAGCCCGGCGTGGGCCACGAAGCGGTCGAAGGCCCCGGTGCTGATGGCGAAGCCGCGCGGCACGGGCAGGCCCACGCGGTTGCGCACCTCGCCCAGGTTGGCGTTCTTGCCGCCCACGGCGTCCACCATCTCGCGGTTGATGCGGTCGTAGGGGAGCACGAAGTCCACCTGGTGGGTCTCGCGCCGCACCTGGACCACGGCCAGGATCTCGGTGCGGATGCGCTCCAGGGCGGCGGCGAGTTCGGGCTGGGGGCGGCCGGCCAGGGCCTCGTAGCCCGAGACCATGCGCATGGCGTGGAACAGGGCGCGGGTGGCCTGGGAGCTCACGTAGGTCATGCCGAAGAGTTCCTGGCCGCCGAGCTTCTCCTCCAGGTCGGAGAGGATGCGCAGCAGTTCGGAGTTGGATTCCAGCAGTTCCTTGAAGCGCGTGTAGCGCTCCCGGAAGGCGGCCAGGGCCCGGGCCGGGTCGGGCTGGGGGCGTTGTTCGCCGGGGCGCAGCTTCCGCCAGAAGCGTGAGATGGGATTGGTCATGGGGTGTCGTCCGTGCGCCGTTCAGGGCCGCGGGTGCGGCGGGTTGTCGGGGTTGCGGTTCATGCCTGGGACCGATCGTTCCGGTCATCCTGCGGGCGGCCGTTGTGGGCCTCGGCCACGTGGTAGCGCGTGGCCGGCCCCTTGCCGCTCTTGCGCAGCAGCCCCTTGGCCACCAGGTCCTGGAGGTCGTAGTTGGCGGTGCGCGGCGGCAGGTCGTCGCCGATGATCTGCTGGTATTGTTTCCTGGTCACCCCCCCTCGCGCCATGATTTCCTGCAGGGCTTTGGCCTGCCGGGGGTTGAGGGCGTCAAGGGGATCCGCCGGGTCGGGCGGGGGCGCGGGGATGGCCGCGTGGTTGTGGGCGGCCGGGGCGGCGTGGCCCATCGGGCCGGAGGCGACCGGGCCGGAGGCAGCCGGGCCGGAGGCAGCCGGGCCGGAGGCAGCCGGGGCGGAGGCAGCCGGGGCGGAGGCAGCCGGGGCGGAGGCAGCCGGGGCGGGGGCAACCGGGCCGTGGGCGGCGGCATCCTGGGCGGAGCCGGACCGGGGGGCCATGGGGGCGGAGCCTGTCCGGCGGGGGACGGCCGGGCGGGGGGGAACCGGGCGGGAGGCAGCCGGGCCGGAGGCAGCCGGGCCGGGGGGCGTGGGGAAGCCGAGGCCGGCCGGGAGGGCCGGGGCCGGGATGCCCTCGCCCGGGATCGCGCCGTGGCGCTTTTCTTCGAGCACGATGTCCTCGGCCTGGATGAGGTCGGATTCGCACATGACCACGGCGCGGGTGATGACGTTCTTGAGTTCGCGCATGTTGCCGGGCCAGTGGTAGGCCTTGAGGGCCTCCAGGGCCCCGCGGCTGATGCCCATGCCCGTGCGCCCGGCCAGCTTTTCGGCCTCGGAGAGGAAGTGCATGGCGAGCAGGGGGAGGTTTTCGGGCTGGTCGCGCAGGGAGGGGGTGTGCAGGGTGATGACCTTGAGGCGGAAGTAGAGGTCGCCGCGGAACAGGCCGCGGTCGATGAGCACCTTGAGGTCGATGTTGGTGGCGGCGATGAGGCGCACGTCCACGTCGAGCTCCTTGTCGCTGCCCAGGGGCTTGATCTTGCGGACCTCGATGGCGCGCAGCAGGGACTGCTGGACGCGGGGGGAGGCCACCTGGATTTCGTCCAGGAACAGGGTGCCGCCGTTGGCCGCCAGGAACGCGCCCTCGCGGTCGGTCCGCGCCTCGGTGTAGGCGCCCTTGACGTGGCCGAAGAGGGTGTCGAGCAGCAGCGTTTCGTCCAGGGCGCCGCAGTTGATGGAGATGAAGGTGCCGCGCTTGCGGCTGGAGCGGTTGTGGATGGCCTCGGCGGTGAGCTGCTTGCCGGTGCCGGTCTCGCCCTCGATGAGCACGTCCACGTCCACGTGGGCGGCCTTGAGGATGTCGGCCTTGAGGCGTTCGGTCTGGGGGCCCTCGCCCTTGATCTCGGGCAGGGGGTCGGGGCCGCCGTTGGGGCCGCCGGCGCGGCCCGCGCTGAGCACGGCGCGCTCCTTGAGGCTGGCGCTCTCGATCTCCATGTCCTTGCTGTGGATGACCTCCACCTGGCGGCGCAGGGTGGTCATGAGGTCGTTGATGGCGTTCTTCAGGGTCACGGTCTCGAAGCTGCCGAAGCGCAGCACCAGGGGCTCCAGCTCGCCCTTGGCGCGCATGCGGTTCACGGCGCGGGTGAGCTGGAGGATGGGCTTGGTGAAGATGCGCGAGAGCACCACGATGATGGCCGAGACCAGGAGCACGGTGCCCACGGTGACGAGGAACATGATGTCCACGTGCTTGTAGCCCGCGGTGACGCCCAGCAGGCTGCGGTCCACCGAGGCCACGCCGCCGTAGATGACCGGGGGCTTGCCCCCGCCCGGGAAGAAGTGGACCGGGCCGTAGGCCAGGTAATAGTCGCGCAGGACCTCGGACTGGCGGGTCACGTCGCTGGCCACCAGCAGGTCGAACTGCCCCTGGCGCACGTCGTCGAACATTTTCCAATAGGTCTGGATGCCCGAGGCGGGGCGGAAGGCGTCGGGCATGCCGGGCTTGCCCAGGGTGCCGGTGAGCCCGGCCCGGGCCAGGTAGGTGGAGAGGTGCGCCTCGGGCTCGGTGACGCCCTCGCTTTGGAAGAGGATCCAGCCCTCGGTGTCGAAGAAGAAGCAGTAGCGGACCTCGTTGGTGCGCGCATAGGCCCAGATGGGGGAGCGGGGGGAGTTGTACAGGGACAGGATGTTGCGCAGGGAGCTGGCCGGGATGGAGAGCATGTAGAAGCCCACCTGGGCGCCGTCCGGGGAGCGGTAGGGGGTGACCAGGCGGATGACGTGGCGGGAGAGCATGTTGTTGGAGTTGTCCGGGGTGGGGAAGGGGGCGGCCAGGTCCACGATCTGGGTGACGGAGACCTCCCCCGGGGAGCCGCCGTTGATGAGGTCGTAGAGGAGCACGGGGTTGGGGGCGATCTGGCCGAGGCCTGCGGCCGGGATCTCCTGGGTGGTCCCGCCGTCGCTCACCAGGTAGATGTGCCCGGAATCCACCTGCGAGATGTAGGCTAACTCGCAATATTCCTGCCCGGTGACGGTCTGGAGGC
>JBFWIY010000092.1:0-8194 GCA_050255855.1 Desulfovibrionaceae bacterium | reverse complement strand
GCCCCGTCCGGGGCGTGACGGAACTCCGGCACGGGCAGGCCCGCCGCCCCCAGGAGCGCCAGCAGCCGGGAGGTGCGCTCGCGCCGCTGGGCCTGGCTCTCGGCCAGCTCCTCCAGCACCCAGATCCGGCCGTCCGCGTCCTCCACGGCCCGGCGCGAGCGGCAGCGTTGCGGGCTGCCGGGCAGTTCGATGTCGGGCCGGGGCGCGGAGCCTCGGCAGCCGAAGCGTTGGGCGATGCTCAGAAGCTGGTTCACGGATGCCGTTCCGGCGTCAGGGCAGGACCAGGATGTCGTTCGCGTCCAGGCTCGCCGGGGTGTTCTCCAGGACGCAGACCAGGGTCTCGCCGCCGTCGTGGGCCAGGTCCTGGTCGTACCAGACCTTGCCGTCGCTCGGGTCGTAGACCAGGCTCGTGCCGGTCTGGCCGCTGATGGCGCCGCTGAAGCCGGACTGGTTCAGCACGCCGGAGACGCCCTGGAATCCGGGCAGCTCCAGCGCGTCCTCGCCGTGGGTGAAGTCCCGGATGGTGTCGTAGCCGTTGTCGCCCACCTCGCCGATGGTGCTGAAGATGAAGGTGTCGTTGCCCGAGCCGCCCACCAGGTAGTCGTGTCCCTGGCCGCCCTCGATGCAGTCGTTGCCCGAGCCGCCGTAGATGACGTCGTCGCCGCCGTTGCCCACCAGGTAGTCGTCGTCGTTGCCGCCGAAGAGGATGTCGTCCCCGGTGTCGCCGTAGAGGCTGTCGTCGCCGCTCAGGCCGTAGATCACGGACCCGGAGTAGGGGTTGGTGGTGTGGCCGCTCAGGTTGTCGGCGGCGAAGGTGCCCGTCACGGGCAGCCAGGAGCCGTCGTTGGCGAAGTCCTGGCCGGAGGTGTCCAGGGCCAGGTCGTGCAGCCCGCCGCCCGGAAGGGAGCCGTCGTTCAGGTCCTGGATGGTCCGGTCGATGATGTCGTCGGTGTCGTCGTTGCGGATGTCGTCGAGCAGGGCGGTGAGCCCGGCCAGCAGTTGGGACAGCGCGCTGCCGTACCCGGAGAGGCCACCCGCGCCGAGGCCGCCCGCGCCGGAGCCGCCCAGGGCCCCGGTCAGATCCGCCAGCCCGCCTTCCTCCCCGCCGCCGATGAGCTCGCCCAGGCCCAGGCCGCCGCTCATGTCCAGGCCGTCCAGTCCGGCCAGCGGGTCGTCGTCCAGGCCGGAGCCTGCGCCCGCATGGCCCGCGCCGTCCGCGTCGCCCGCGTCGCCGCCTTCGCCCGCCGCGTGGCCGGCGTCCCCGCCCGCATGGCCTGCGTCGTCCGCGCCGCCCTGGTCCCCGGTCTCCCCGGCCCCGTGCCCGGCCGGGCCGAAGTGCTCCTCGAAAAAGCTGCCCGAGGGCTCGTTGAGCAGGGGGATGGCCTCGCGCAGCTGCTGGACCAGGTCCTCGGTGATCTGGCTCGGGTCGCTCATGAAGCCGTCGAGCTGCACGGCGATGAACTCGCCCTGGGTTGCGATGTTCATGAGCCCCTGCGGGGTCTGGACCTGGACGATGTGCTCCGGGTCCATCTGCTCCACGCCCACCACCTGGCCGTCCGGGGTGAGCAGCACGAAGAAGGCCGTGCCGCGGATGCCCACGGTGGCCAGGGGGGTCTCGATGACGAAGCCGTCGGGGTTGGCCTTGACGATCTCGCCCGAGACCGCGCGCAGCCCGCCCTCGGTGAGCTGGAAAAGCAGCTCGGCGCTGCCCGTGTTGGGGTCGTAGACGTAGTCGTCCAGCACCACGGAGGAGGCCGCGGACTGGGCCAGGACCGTGCCGTCGTTGAAGTGCAGCTCCAGGGTGGAGGCGGCGGCGGTGGCCACGGTCTCGTTTTCAAAGACCGGGCTGCCGGGGGCGAGCTCGCGGCTCGCTCCGTCCAGGGACGCGGTGGCGTGGCCGGTCAGGACGGCCACGGTGCCGATGGGCGTGGGCTGGCTGGCTTCGGGCATGAGGGGACTCCTTGAACCATCCATCCTATGCCTTGCTGGGGCGGCTGGCAACCCGGGGAGCCGTTTTCGGCCACGGCGGGCGACCAAGGCGCGAAAAAAAGGGGGCCCGCCGCACGGCGGGCCCCCGGAAGCGCACTGGGCGCAGGCGCGGCTAGGCCGCGGGGCCGGGAACGTCCGGACCCTGCTGGCTGAGCTCCAGCTCCTGCTTCACGTCGGTGGCGATCTTCCACAGGCCGGTCACCACCAGGGCGCCGATGGCGAAGATCATCAACGAGATGGCGATCTCCTGCCAGGTGGGCCAGTAGGGGGTCACGGTCTCGAACACGTTGGGGGTGAAGCCGCCGATCATGAGGTCCAGACCCTTGTCGATCCAGGTGGCGACCACCAGGATGGCCAGGGCCCAGGGGAGCAGCTTCTTGTTCTCCCGCAGCTTGGGCGGGATGAGCATGATGAGGGAGACCACGGCGCCGCAGATGAAGGCCCAGGACCAGGGCACCAGGGTGGAGTTGCCGTCCAGACCCGCGAACAGGAAGATGATGGGATCCTTGTGGCCGGGGATGTTGGAATAGAAGGCCGTGAAGATCTCCAGCATGAAGAAGAACATGTTCACGCACATGGCGTAGGTGATGATGCGCGCCACGTTCTTCATGGCTTCCCAGCCGGGTTCGAACTTGGTCACCTTCTTGACCACCATGAGCAGCAGCAGGAGCAGCGCGGGGCCGGAGCAGAACGCGCTGGCCAGGAAGCGGCCGGCCAGGATGGCGGTGAGCCAGAAGTGGCGGCCGGGCAGGCCCTGGTACAGGAAGGCCGTCACCGTATGGATGGAGAAGGCCCAGATGATGGACAGGTAGATGACCGGCTTGAGCCACTTGGGATGCGGCAGGTGCTGGCGGTCGAAGCCGAGGCAGGCCCACCCGATGAGCAGGTTCAGGAACAGATAGCCGTTGAGCACGATCATGTCCCAGAACAGGATGGAGTTCGGGGTGGGATGGAAGATGATGTTCAGCATGCGCTGGGGCTGGCCGAGGTCCACCACCACGAAGAGCATGCACATGAGGCACGCGCCGATGGCCAGGAACTCGCCGAAGATCACCAGGTGCTTGAACTGTTTGTAATGATGGAAGTAATAGGGCAGCACGATCATGACGCCGGAGGCGGCCACGCCGACCAGATAGGTGAGCTGGGCGATGTAGAAGCCCCAGGACACGTCGCGGCTCATGTCGGTCAGGGTCAGGCCGACGTTGAGCTGCCAGATCCACACCAGACCCCCGCCGCCGATGATGAGCAGCAGGAACAACAGCCAGCCGAAGTACTGCGGGCTGCCTTTGAATGCTCTCTCCAACATAGCTGGCCCCCCTTACACGATGTAGAAGACGCTCGGTTCGGTGCCGAGCGACGGTTTGCGGCGCATGGTGAAGTTCTCGCGCAGAACCTGGCGGATCTCGGAGTTCTCGTCACCAAGGTCGCCGAAGGTCAGCGCGCCGTCGGAGGCCTCCACGCAGGCCGGATTCAGGCCCTTGGCCAGCCGGTCCACGCAGAAGTTGCATTTCTCCACCACGCCGCGCATGCGGGACGGGAACTCGGGATTGCGGTTCTCTTCCTTCACGTAGGGCTTGGGGTCGCGGAAGTTGAAGCTGCGCGAGCCGTAGGGGCAGCCGGCCATGCAGTACCGGCAGCCGATGCAGCGGTGGTAGTCCATGGCCACGATGCCGTCCGGGCGCTGGAAGGTGGCCTTGGTGGGGCAGACGCGCACGCACGGCGGGTTGGCGCAGTGGTTGCACAGCAGCACGAAGCGGCGGTTCTCCACCTCTTCGCTGGCCAAGGGGTTGGCCTGCTCGGGGAAGCACTGGTGGTAGCCGGCGCTCCAGATCCACTTGATCTCCTGCTTCACCTGGGCCTTGGCCTCCTCGCCGTGCTCGGCGGCGTGGGCCACGCCGTGCTCGGCCGGGGCGTCCTTGGCCGGGATGTCCGGGATGTTGTGGGCCTTCTTGCAGGCCGCCACCAGCGGTTCGATGGACTCGTCGGTGGTGAGCTTGCGGCTGTCGATGACCATGCCCCAGCGGGCGGCGTGACGCTGCTCGGCGCCGACCTTGGGGCCGCTGGCGCCGCCGGAGGCGAGGGCTCCGGCGGGGCTGAGGCACAGCCCGGCCACGGACAGTCCGGCGAACTTGAGGAAGGACCGTCTATTTTTCATTGTGCAATTCCTCCGGCGAGTAGTGGCAGTCCCAGCAGTAGGGGGTCACGGCGGCCACGTTGTGGCACTTGTCGCAGAACTCCTTCTTGCTGGTGTGGCACTTCATGCAGGTGTTCTGCAGGCTGATCTTGTACTGGACGCCGTCCTGGCCCACGTAGGTGCGTTTGCCATCGCGCAGGGCCCAGTCGCGCCACTCGTTGAGCAGCTGCATGTGGGAAGTCCGCATGAACTCTTTGGACTCCACGCACTGGACCTTGTCGTAGCCGGCCGCCTTCACCGTCGCCGCATCGGGCAACTTCACCTCGGGGGCCTGGTAGGCCGGGGAGGACGCGTTGAACACGAAGGGCAACGCGAAGATCCCGAGGAAGATGACGAGGCCGGCAAGAATCTGCCAACCGTACTGGATTTTCATGAAACTCCTCCTGTTGGTCGCGGCCTAGAGGTCTTCGTCGTCCTCGTAGCCAGGCAGCGGCTCCTGCCTGAGGTTCATCTTCCGTTCCTTCTCGCCGGGCAGGATCAGGGCATTGCCCACGAGCTCGTGCACGCCGGAGATCTGCACCCCGGGCGCCCAGTAGTCGGCCAGGGGCACCAGGGTAGCGCGGTCGATGGCGCAGACGCAGCTCATCAGGTTCACGTCGTGCTTGTCCTGGACGTACTTGAGGGCGTTGCCGCGCGGCAGGCCGCCGCGCATGCGGATCTCCATGATCTCGTCCGTGTTCAGGCCCGAACCGCCGCCGCAGCAGAAGGTCTCCTCCCGGATGGTGCCCCGGGGCATCTCGAAGAAGTTGTTCACCACGTTTTTCAGCACGTAGCGGGGCTCTTCGAGCAGGCCCATGGCGCGGGCCGGGTTGCAGGAGTCGTGGAAGGTGACGCGGTAGGCGTCGTTTCGGGCGGGGTTGAGGTTCAGCTTGCCGTGCTTGATGAGGTCGGCGGTGAACTCGGTGATGTGGATCATCTTGGTGGCCGCGGCGTTCTTGAACACCGTGCCGGTGATGGGGTTCTTGGGGGTGCACATCTGCGGGCCCTGGGTGTCGCCGTTCATCGTGTCCATGTACTGGTTGATGACGCGCCACATGTGGCCGCACTCGCCGCCGAGGATCCATTTGCAGCCCAGGCGGTTGGCCTCGGCGTACATCTTGGCGTTGAGCTTCTTCATGGTCTCGGAGGAGGTGAACAGTCCGAAGTTGCCGCCTTCGCTCGCATACGTGGACCAGGTGTAGTCCAGGTCCAGGTAGTGGAAGAGCATCAGGTAGCCCATGAAGGTGTAGATGCCCGGGTCGGCGAAGATGTCGCCGGACGGGGTCAGGAACAGGATCTCGTGGCCGGGCTCGTTCAGGGGCGTCTTGACCCGGACCCCGGTGATGGTCTCGATGTCGTCGGCCAGGAATTCCGTGATGTCCTTCCAGGCGTGGGGCTGGATGCCGAGGTGGTTGCCGGTGCGGTTGCAGTTGGCCACCGGCTCCAGGATCCAGTTGATGTTCAGGCCCACCAGGTGCATCAGCTCGCGGGCCATCATGGTCACTTCCGCGGTGTCGATGCCGTAGGGGCAGAAGAGCGAGCAGCGGCGGCACTCGGTGCACTGGTAGAAGTAGATGAACCACTCCTTGAGCACGTCCTCGGTCATGACCCGGGAGCCGGTGAGCGAGGAGAGGATCTTGCCCGCCAGGGTGAAGTCCTTGCGGTAGATGGAGCGCATCAGCTCGGCGCGCAGAACGGGCATGTTCTTGGGGTCGCCGGAGCCGATGAAGAAGTGGCACTTGTCGGCGCAGGCGCCGCAGCGCACGCAGATGTCCATGAAGACTTTCAGGGAGCGGTATTTGTCCAGCCGCTCCATGAAGCCCTGGTGGATGATGTCCTGCCAGTTGGGCGGCAGTTTCCAATCCTCGTCGGAGGGCAGCCATTCCCGGGGGTTGGCCACCGGGATTCCCTCGTGCATGAGGTACTTCACGATGTCGGGCTTGCCGGGGTAGGCCCAATTGCCCGCTTTCGTGTTGATGGGCAGATCCATCCAGCCCGTCTTGGGCGGCGCGTAGTTGATGCTCGCCAGAAGATCGGCTGGTTTGGTTGCGAACTTGGCCATAGCGTCATCTCTCCATGCGTTGTGTGTGGTCTGAACGCGTTAGGTGCGTAGGGCCCTATTCCGCGGCCTCGCCGTTGGCCGGGTCGTCCAGGGGCAGCCCCGCCTCGGCCATGGGCACGCCGAATTCCTTCTCGTACTCGGCGTAGGAGTGCGGCTTGATGTCCGGGTTCCACGGATTGACGTGGTGATGGATGCGGGTGTCGTTGGGCAGGTTGCGCGTGGGGGAGAGGAACACGCCGCCCAGGTGCATCAGCTTGGAGAAGGGGAAGTAGATCATCAACGTGCAGACCAGGAACAGGTGCACGAAGAAGACCGGGCTGACGCCCGCGAACTGCTCGGCCGTGGGCAGGTGCAGGGTCACCAGGCCGATGGTGAGGGTCTTGATGGCCACCACGTCCACCTTGGCGAAGTAGCGCATGTAGACGCCGGACAGGGCGATGGAGAGGATGAGCAGCAGGGGGAAGTAGTCCTGCACCAGGGAGATGTAGCGGACCTTGGCGTCCCAGAGGCGGCGGCCCAGGAGCAGGGCCACGCCGGCCACCAGCAGCAGGTCGGAGAGGTACAGGCGCGGCACGCCGATCTGCAGGATGCCGTCGCCGAACTCCAGCCAGTCCAGGAAGACCGGCACCGGCTCAAGGAACAGCCGGAAGTGACGGAAGAAGACCAGGAAGAAGCCGTAGTGGAAGGTGATGGCGAACATCCACAGCCACTTGGAGGAAGCGTAGGAGACGACCGGCCCCTCGCTCAGCTTGGTCCGGGTGTTGCGGAACAGGGTGCGGAACAAGAGCACTTCACCGAGCATGCGCATCACGGTCTGCGGCCCGGTGGAGGGGTTGTCCCACTTGTTCTGGGAAATCCAGTCCAGGGACTGCTGCTGGCCTCCGGTGGTGGGAATGCGGAAGGGCACCGGGCTTTTGGCCCATTTGAAGACCTTGCACGCGAATCCCGCCACGAAGATGATGATCGCCGTGTACGGGACGCAGACTGCGAAGAAGAAATCCAACTTCGCAGCCCCGACCCCGAACAGCGGGATCAGCACCAGCAGGAAGACGAAAACGAGTGAATACATGGCATTCATCTACCGTCACCTCGCTTGAGTTTGGCCCCGGAAGGTCCCCCGTCCCGGGCCCGCCACTACTCCTCGGCCCCTTTGGCCGTTTGGTCCACGATCATCCGCGCCCGGCGCAGCAGGTTGTACTGGGCGCTCTTCACTTCCTTTACGCGCATTTCATAAATACTTTCACGGCTTTTGGCGTAGAGGTCCATGGCCATGAGGGCCAGGTTGTCCACCCGGGCCTCGAAGGCCAGGAGCTGGTCCAGCTCCCCGGCGCGCTTGAGCTCATCGAAGTACTCGTCGCGCAGGATCTTCTTGAGTCCGAACACGAAATTGATGGCCTGGGAGGCGGAAAAGTCCTGGATGGCCCGGATCTTGACCAGGCGCTCCAGGTTTTCGCCGATGGCCTGGGCGTCTTCCCAGGCCAGGGTCAGGTCGAACAGGGCCGCGGCGCATTCGTTGATGGCGCAGCCCACCGGATTGGCGAATTGGTCGGTCTGGCGCTTCCAGATGCGGCGGGTCTCTTCGGGATAGGAGCCGAAGATGAGGTCCGCCCACTTGGCGACGAGATCGTCGCGCTGTTTGGCCAGACGTTCTTCGAAATTCATGGGTCGCCGGGATCCTTGCGTTTCGGCCGTTGGACGCGGCCGTGGCCGAGGCCCCGCATCCCAGCGGAACCACGGCCGGATATTGTGAAAATACTCACGTATAAACAGCGGTATCTATTCCAGATGGGCCGGGAAAGGTCAAGAACCTTTTGGGGATTGGCCGGAAGGAAGTGGCTTGGCTCCAGGCGTTTCGCGGACCTGCGGGGTCCGGATTCGGCCGGGGCGGGGAGGCGGGGCGGCGTGGGGAAAAGGGGGGCGGGAGCCGGGGGGAGGCGGCGGGGCGGGCGCCGGGGCCCGGCCCCCCCGGC
>JBFWIY010000091.1:0-8220 GCA_050255855.1 Desulfovibrionaceae bacterium | reverse complement strand
GACATCCGGTGCAACCGCGCCAACGCCGCCCTGGACCTGGGGGACGCCGCGGCCGCCCTGGCCGATTTCCAGGCCGCCTGCGCCGCGGACCCGGAACACGCGGCCGCGCGCTGGGGGGCCTGCTTCGCCCGGCTGCCCGTGGGTTTCGAGGCCGAGGCGGACATCGCCCCGGCCCGCGCCGCCTACGCCGAGGCCCTGGCCGGGCTGGAGGCCTGGCTGGACGCGGACCCGGCGCGCCAGATCCGCGCCGCGGACCAGGCCGCGGGCAACCTCCAGCCCTTCTACCTCACCTATCAGGGCCAAAACGACCGGCCCCTCCAGGCCCGCTACGGGGCCCTGCTGGCCCGGGTCATGGCCGCCCGCCACCCGGACCTGGCCCGGCCCCCGGCCGCGCGCCGCCGCACCGCCCCGGGCGACCGCCTGCGGGTGGGCGTGTGCTCGGCCTTTTTCCACGAGCACTCGGTCTGGAAGATCCCCACCCGGGGCTGGCTGGCCGGGCTGGACCGGAAGCGCTTCGCCGTCACCGGGCTGTACTGCGGAGCCCCGCAAGACGCCTGCACCGAGGAGGCCCGGGCCCTGTGCGACGACTTCGTGCACGAGCCCGGGAACCTGGAGCGCCTGGTCCGCGCGGCGCGCGAGCGGGAGCTGGACGCCGTGCTCTTCCCCGAGGTGGGCATGGCCCCGCTCACCGCCCGGGCCGCGGCCCTGCGCCTGGCCCCGGTGCAGGCCGTGGGCCTGGGCCACCCCATGACCACCGGCCTGCCGACCATGGACTATTTCCTCTCCTGCGACTGCATGGAGCCCGAGACCGGGGCCGAGGCCTGGTACACCGAGCGCCTGGTGCGCCTGCCCGGCGCCTCCCTCTGGTACGAGCCCATCCGGCGCGCGGCCCCGCCCCTGACCCGGGCCGACTTCGGCCTGCCCGAGGACGCGGTGCTCCTCTTCTCGCCCCAGTCGCTTTTCAAGTACCTGCCCCGGCACGACGCCTTCTTCCCCCGGACGGCCGCGGCCGCGGGGGCCGGGGCGGACGGGGTGCGCTGCGTCTTCGTCTTCGTGGAGCACCGCCGGGCCGCGCGGCTCACGGCGCGCTTCCGGGCGCGGCTGGAGCGCGCCTTCGCCGCCGCCGGGCTGGCCCCGGACCGGCACATGGTCCTGCTGCCGCACCAGCCCCCGGAGCGCTACCGGGCCCTGACCGCCTGCTGCGACGCCTTCCTGGACTCCCTGGGCTGGTCCGGGTTCAACACGGCCATGGAGGCCGCGGAGGCGGGCCTGCCCATGCTCACCTGCCCGGGGGACTGCCTGCGCGCCCGCCACGCCCTGGCCGTGGTGCGCGGCCTGGGGCTCGACGACGCCGTGGCCGCGGACCCGGACCAGTACGTGGCCATGGCCGCCCGCCTGGCGCGCGACCGGGCCTGGCGCGCGGACCTGGCCGAGCGCGTGCGCGCCGCGGCCCCGCGCCTGTGGCGCGACGCCGCGCCCATCCGGGCCCTGGAGGCCTGGCTGGAGGCCGCCGTGGCCGAGGCCGCGGGCCGAAGCTGATCCGAAACGATCCCGGGATGATCTCGATGGGCTAGCGGACGCCGTCGCGGCGGCGCAGGGCCGCGCGCACGAAGTTGGGGGCCCAGTGGGGCGCGCCCAGGGCGAAGAGGTGCGTGTACGAGGCCCAGGTGTTGGCCGTCACGGCCGCGTCCAGGCCCAGGAGCATGCCCGCGCCGCGCGTCATGCGCAGGGCCATGTCCGGCAGCGGGCCCTCGGGCGGGCGGCAGCAGGAATAGTGGAACTCGTGGCCGCGCAGCTCCGTGCCCACCTCGTGGAAGGGATTGGGCCGCACCACCTCGGCGGCCACGTAGCCCAGGCCCTGGGGCCGGGCGCAGAACCCGGTGCGCAGGTCGAAGACCCCGGCCATGGGCCAGGCCTCGCCCTCGAACTCCAGCTCCCGGCACAGATACATGAACCCGCCGCACTCGGCGTAGATGGGCAGCCCGTCCGCCACCAGGGCGCGCACGCGCTCGCGCACGGCCTGATTGGCGGCCAGGGCGCGGGCGTGGGTCTCGGGAAAGCCGCCGCCCAGGTACAGGCCGTGGATCTCGGGCCAGGGCGCAGGGTCCAGGATGGAGAGCCGCACCAGCTCGGCCCCGGCGCGCGCGAGGGCCTCCAGGTTCTCGGGGTAGTAGAACCACAGGGCCGCGTCGTGCACGTAGCCGATGCGCACCGGGCGGTCCGGGTCGGCCGCGCCGGGCACGGGCTCGGGCCACAGGGCGACCTCGGGCCGGGCCAGGGGCGGGGCCGCGGCGGCCAGGGCGCGGATGCGCTCCAGGTCCAGGCAGCGGCCCACCGCGTCGGCCAGGCGGTCCAGGATCTCGTCCACGCCGTCCTGCTCGCGGTCCGAGACCAGGCCCATGTGGCGCTCCGGGATGAGGGCGTCGTCCATCTTGGGCAGGGCCCCGAGCACGGGCAGGCCGGTGTAGTGCTCGATGCTGCGGGTGAGGATGCCGCGGTGGCGGTCGCCCGCGGTGCGGTTGAGCACCACCCCGGCAAGCCCGGTGTCGGGCTCGAAATGCTGGCAGCCCAGGACCACGGCGGCGGCGGTGCGGGTCATCTTGGTGGCGTCCATGACCAGGATGACCGGGGCGGCCAGGCGGCGGGCCAGCTCCGCCGTGGAGCAGGTGCCGGACACGTCCTTGCCGTCAAAGAGCCCGCGGTTGCCCTCGATGAGGGCCAGGTCCGCGCCCTCGGCCTTGTCCACGAACAGGGCGGCGAGGGGGTCCGGGGCCAGGAGGAAGGGGTCCAGGTTGGTGCAGGGGCCGCCCGCGGCCAGGCCGAGCCAGGCGGCGTCGATGTAGTCCGGCCCCTTCTTGAAGGCCCGGACGCGGGCCCCGGCCCGGGACAGGGCGCGGGCCAGCCCGAGGCTGACCATGGTTTTTCCGGAGCCGCCGGAGAGCCCGGCGATCACGACGCGGGGCGCGACGCGGGGCATGCCGCCGGACGCGTCACGGGACGCATCGCGGGATTCGGCTCGGGAGGGGGCGCAGGGAATGGCGCGGGGAGCAGCGCCGGAGGCGGGGAGGGGCGGGGTCGGGCTCACAAAGGGCTCAACGCGAAAAAGCCTTGCCCACTGGAGGCGGGCAAGGCCTTATCGTTTTTCCGTCGCGAACGAGGACTACTCGCCCTCTTCAGCGGCGGCCTGCTTGCCGGCGCCGGCCAGGCCGTACAGGGTGGTCGAGCCGCTGGACCAGAAGATGAGCACGCCTTCGTTCACCATCTCGGTCAGGACCTTCTTGACCTCGCGGGGCTTGGCGTCTTCGAACAGCTTGGTGAAGTCGTTGAAGTAGAACTTGCTCTTGACCCCAGCTTTGGAGTCCAGGAAATCCTTGACCGTCTGCTTGGCGGCAGCCATTTCAAGGGGCATGTGATACCTCGATTGTTTATGGGGCGCGGGGGGATCCCCCCCGCGCCCCTGTGTTCCCAGACGCCTAGAACTTGAACTGCGTGGTCTGGCGCCAGGTGTAGTAGGCGGGATCGCGGAAGTCGTCGATCAGGTGTTCGGTGAACTCCAGACCGCACTTCTCGAAGAAGCGCTCCCAGCCGATGCGGTGAGCCCAGTCACCCAGGCGCTCGTACTTGCGGGCATCCTTGGAGTAGGTCTCCAGGATGTTCTTGATCACATCGGTCAGCTCAGGCCAACGAGGCGGGTTGTTGGGCACGAAGGGCACAACGACCTTGGAGAACTGAGGCTTGCTGATGCGGTTGGAGATCTTGCCGCCAACCAGGATGGCGCAGCCGTCGCCTTCCTTGTCGGCCAGGGGCATGGCCGGGCACATGGTGTAGCAGTTGCCGCAGAACATGCAGCGATCCTGCTTCACGGCCACGGTCTTGAACTCCTTGCCGTCGATCTCGACCTTGGAGGGCCGGATGGCGCCGGTGGGACACGCGGCCACGGCCAGCGGGATCTCACAGACGTTGTCCAGGACCTTGTGGTCCAGGATGGGGGGTTTGCGGTGGATGCCCAGGATGGCGATGTCGGAGCAGTGCACGGCGCCGCACATGTTCAGGCAGCAGGCCATGGAGATCCGCACGGGGGCGGGCAGACGCATGTTCTGGAACTCTTCGAACACGGCGTCCATGGTGGCCTTCACGGTGCCGGAGGCGTCCGTGGCCGGGGTGTGGCAGTGCACCCAACCCTGGGTGTGCACGATGTTGGTGACGCTGGCGCCGGTGCCGCCGATGGGGAACTTGAAGGAACCGCCGGCGAACTTGCGGCTCGCCAGGTCCTTCTTCATCTCGGCCAGGGTGGCTTCGCTGTCACACATGAACTCGACGTTGTTGCGGGTCGTCCAGCGGATGTAGCCCTTGCAGTACTTGTCGGCGATGTCACAGATCTCGCGGATGAGCGTGATGCTCATGAGGCGGGCGCCGCCGCAGCGGACGGTGAACACCTTGTCGCCGGACTCGGCCACGTGCATGAGGACGCCGGGCTCCAGGATCTCGTGATAGAGCCACTTGCCGAAGTTCTTCTTGATGACCGGGGGCAGGAACTCCTCGTAGCTGCGAGGACCGATGTCCGTGATCCGGTTCTCCATCGGTTTTTCGGGATTGTATCCGGAAGAGATGAAAGCCATGGTGTTTCCTCCCTGTGATTAGCGCTGGTGGCGTTTGCGGTAGTCTTCGATGTCGCGGTCCCAACCGCCGGCCACATCTTCCGCCTTCCAGAAGATGTAGGGGTTGTGACGGGGCTCTTCCACCTGGCGCGGGTCGACGGGCACGCCGGCGGCCTCGATGATCTTGGCGAAGCCCATGCGTTTCATGGTCTCACCGATACGCTCGCGGTTCTTGCCCTCTTCCATCCACAGATCCCACAGGCCTTCGATGACTTCCTTGATCTCATCGTAGGGCTCTTCCACCTTGATGAAGGGGATGAGCAGGGAGCCCATCTGGGCGCCGTCGAGGATGGGGGCCTTGGCGCCGACCAGGATGGAGGCGCCGGTGTCTTCACCGATGCGCAGGGCGCGCGGCATGACGTTGATGCAGTGCATGCAGCGCACGCATTCCTTGGTCTCGATGCTCAGCTTCTTGCCGTCCCAGGACATGCACCCGGAGGGGCAGCGGTCGATGACTTCGGACTGGATGTCGAACTTGCCCCAGTCGCGGCCCGCGTGGGCGCCGGCGTTGGGTTTCAGCTCGCCGCCGACGTAGGCGGCCACGGCCTTCTGGTCGATGCGGATGTCGTCGCGCCAGGTGCCGATGACGGAGAAGTCGGAACGGGCGATGGAGGCCACGCAGCCGTTCGGGCAGCCGTCGAACTTGAACTTGAACTTGTAGGGGAAGGCCGGACGGTGCAGCTCGTCCTGGTAGTCCTTGGTCAGGGTCGTGCAGATCTTCTGCGTGTCGTAGCAGGCGAACTCGCAGCGGCTTTTGCCCAGGCAGCAGGACGGGGTGCGCAGGTTGGAGCCGGAACCACCCAGGTCGGTGCCCATCTTGTGGGTCAGCTCGTAGAAGATCTCTTCGAGCTGCGGGGTGGTGGTGCCCAGCCACACCATGTCGCCGGTGGAGCCGTGCATGTTGGTCAGGCCGGAGCCGCGCATGTCCCAGATCTCAAGCAGCTTGCGCAGGAACTCGGTGGAGTAGTACAGGCCGGAGGGCTGGTTGACGCGCATGGTGTGGAAGTGGGCCACGCCGGGGAACTGCTCGGGCTGGTCGCAGTAGCGGCCGATGACGCCGCCGCCGTACCCGAACACGCCCACGATGCCGCCGTGCTTCCAGTGGGTCTCGCCCTCCTCGTAGGAGAGTTCGAGGACACCCAGCAGGTCCTCAGGGCAGTCCACCGGAATCTGGAACTCGACTTTGTCGGGGTTCTTGGACCGCTTTTCGGCTTCCTGCTTGATGTCGGACACAAAGCTGGGCCACGGGCCGCTTTCCAGCTGGTCCAACAACGGGGTTTTGTGTTTCGCCATTCCCTTAACCTCCGTAAGTTTGATTAAGTGTTCTCCGTAAGCCGCTGACTTCCGAGCGGGACAAGGGCCTCCCGCCGGAATCGTATCCTCCAAGACAAAAACGACCCGGCCCAAAGGGCCCCGGCTCATGGCTCGCCGGGCCATGCTCCTTTTGGCACAAGGTCTCACCAGTATTAAAAAGATTGCAAGAGACTTGTCAACCGGAAAAAGCGGGAATCCGTTGTCAATACGAACTTTCGGGGCGTCTTTGGGGGGTTGCGGGGGCTCCGGCCCGGGGCCTCGATCCCGCCGCCGACGGGCGCACTTGCCACCGCCCCCCGCCTTGGGGTAAGCCAACTGCGCCGCGGCCCCGAGGCCCGGCGCATCCGAAACTCCAGGAACCGTCCATGACCCGACCCGATCCCAACGAGTGCCGCCGCTGCGGCCAGTGCTGCACCCAGGGCGGCCCGGTGCTCCACGCCCAGGACCTCGACCTCTTCGCCCGGCGCGTCCTCGACCTCGCCGACGTGGTCACCCTGCGCGCCGGGGAGCCCGTGTTCGACAATCCCCACGACGCCACCGCCCCCATCGCCCGCGAGATGCTCAAGGTCCGCGGCCGGGGCGCCACCTGGATCTGCCATTTCTACGAGCCCGACGAGCGGGCCTGCGCCATCTACGACAACCGCCCGGCCGAGTGCCGCGCCCTGCTCTGCTCCCGGCCCGACGACCTGCTGGCCATGTACGAGACCGGGCGCATCACCCGCGCGGACGTGCTGCCCGCGGGGCACCCCATGCTGGAGCTGGCCGCGGAGCACGACGCCCGCTGCCCGGCCGCCCGCGCCGTGGAGCTGGGCCGCCGCCTGGCGGCCGCCCCGGAGGCCGAACGCCCCGCCGCCATCGCCGAGCTGGAGCCCCTGCTGCACTACGACCGGGAGCTGCGGCGCACGGTGGGCGAAAAGACCGGCCTGCCGCCCGAGGCCCTGGACTTCCTGTTCGGCCGCCCGCTGCCCGCGGTGCTGGCCCCCCTGGGGGTGCTGGTGAGCTTCGAGCCCGGCGCCGTCCGCGTGCGCATCCGCCGCCCCGCCGGAGGCCCCCGATGAAGGACGAACGCGGCCTGTACTACCTGCCCTCCCTGCAGACGCGCGACACGCGCATGTACGTGCGCGAACACGCCGGGGTCATCGAGTTCCGGCTCTACTCGGGCGAAAACCCGGAGATCTGGGACCGCCACGGCTGGCTCGCCCTGGACGTGATCCAGCGGGCGGCCCGGATGTACCAGGACCTGGGCCGCGAGCGGAACCCCATGGGCCTCTACGACGAGGCCGTGGCCCGACGGCTCATCGCCGACGACGCCAAGGGCTGAGACTCACCCATTTGCATGCCCGATCGGGCGAAAAACGCGCCATCCCTGGGAATAAAATGGGCGCATTCTTCGCCTATTCCCGCCTCATTTCCGGGGGATTCCAAAGCAACGCCTTAAAATAACTTGTCTTCGCGCAAGGCACGATTCTTGTTAGTGCAACGGATGACGGGGGGCTGTGCCGAACAGCCAGGAAGGAGTGTGTTCCATGGAACGCTTCAAGCTGACCCGCATCATCCAGGAGTCCATCCTTGAAGGCCGGAAGCCCGCCAAGGTGATCTCGGAAGAAATCGGCAAGCCCTATTCGACCATGCTTCGGGAAGCCAATCCCTTTGACACCACGGCCAAGGTCGGTGTCGAAACCCTCATCGACATCATGCGCGCCACGGAGAACGTGGCCCCGCTGCGCTACCTGGCCGACCTCATGGGGTACGAGCTGACGCCGAAAAAGAACGGCGCTGCGGCCGGAACCCGGCCCCGCAGTCACTACCAGCTCGAAACCGAGAGCTTCCCTCTGGGGATGTGACGAAAAACGCCCCTGCCCCGTCACGGGGGGCAGCGGCATTTCTCGCCCTCCCCGAAGCCGTCCCGCGCGGACCTTCTGGGCCATAGGCCCGGGTGGTCCCGCGGGCTTTTTTGCGCCCGCGGCCGGACGGGGCGCGGCCGGCGGCGGCTGGTCCGGACGGGCCGTCCCGGACGGACCGGGGGGGATGGGGCGGCGCGCAGGGCCGGGGCGGCGGCGACGGCGCAGGCCGGAACATCGGCGTCCCCAAGACGCCGGGGCCGCGGCCCGGAGGCCCGGGCGCAGGATTCGCCCGCACGCCGGGGCGGGCACGGCCATCAAGGCCCGACGCCTGCCGATCGACCACAGGTTCGCCCGCACAGGGGGCAAGACGGACCGCAACGGCGTGAGCCCTCGGCGAGGGCGGG
>JBFWIY010000090.1:0-8238 GCA_050255855.1 Desulfovibrionaceae bacterium | reverse complement strand
AGCCCGCCGCCAAAACCAAGTCCAAGACCCCGGCCCGGCCCGCGGCCAAGGCCGCCAAGCCCGCGCCCAAGGCGGGCATCTACCGCTCCGCGCTGCCCCTGGTGCTGGCCTCGGCCTCGCCCCGGCGGCTGGAGCTGCTGGGCTCCCTGGGCATCGACTTCACCGTGCGCCCCAGCCGGGCCCCGGAGCCCGCCCCGGCCCCGGGCGAGGGCCCGGACGCCTACGCCATGCGCCTGGCCGGGCTCAAGGCCGCGGCCGTGGCCGAGAAGCTCCCCGCCCGCCTGGACCGGGCCGCCGTGCTGGCGGCGGACACCATCGTGGTCCTGGGCAACCGGGTCCTGGGCAAGCCGCGCGACGCGGACGACGCCCTGGAGATGCTGCGCCTGCTGCGCGGCCAGACCCACGAGGTGATCACGGGCTGCTGCCTGCTGGCCCCGGGCCGGGAGCCCGCGCACTTCGCGGGCCGCACCCGGGTGCGCATGCGCGCCGCCACGGACGCCGAGCTCATCGCCTACGTGGCCACGGGCGAGCCCATGGACAAGGCCGGAGCCTACGCCATTCAGGGCCTGGCCGCCTGCCTCATATCCCACGTAGAGGGCTCGTACACCAACGTGGTGGGGCTGCCCCTGGCCAAGGTGCTGGAGGTGCTGCTGGAGTGCGGCGTGGTGATCCCAAAGGAATGATGGCCCGCAGCGCAACGACTGCGTTTCGGCGTTGCCCCATCAGCAAAAGGTCGCATGAAGATCGAACCTATCGGCGAAAGTGAGTATCCCGAACTGATACAGGTATGGGAGGCCTCCGTTCGTGCGACGCATGATTTCCTGAAGGAATCCGACATCGCTTTCTTGCGACCGTTGCTTCTTGAACAATACTTCGCTGCCGTGGAATTGCGCTGCGCCAAGGACAAGCGGGGCGAAATTCTCGGATTTTGCGGCGTGGCAATGGAAAAACTTGAAATGCTGTTCGTAGCGCCGGAAAGCCGGGGGCAAGGGGTCGGCTCCGCCCTGTGCCGGTATGCCATTGCGAACCTGCATGTCACGGCCGTTGACGTGAACGAGCAAAATCCCCAGGCCATCGGGTTTTACGAACACCTCGGATTCCGGATTGCGGGCCGGTCGCCGCTGGATGGGCAGGGCAGGCCGTTCCCTTTGCTGCACCTGCAGTTGTGCTAAGGTTCGCCTGTTATTATTATAGATTCAATATAAAATATTAAATTCACCCCTCTCTACAGCCCAGCTAATAAAACTTCATTGACGGCAAATGGTTGCCGTCTTACGATCCGGATCGACGTGGTGGATCGGCCGTCGGCCCAGGACGTCATCGCCCCGCGGAATGCATGGACCGCGGCGGACCGGACCGGCGACGAGACAAAAAAACGCCGCCCCGCGTGTACGCCGCGCCCGGTCCGTGATACCGAGGTAGGAAAGGCGCGGCCCCGCCCCGCCCGAAACACCCCCTGACAGGGAGCCCGCATGCTGGACTGGATGGACATGCGCACCCTGCTCCTGGTCGGAGCGCTGGCCTGCCTGACCCTCGCCGGGGTCATGGTCTATTACGCCATGGCGCGCCGGACCTACCCCGGGTTCCACTACTGGACCGGCGGCATCGTGTGCTCCGGGGTCGGGACGGTGCTGGTCGTCCTGCGCGGCGTCCTGCCCGACTTCGTCTCCATCTTCCTGGCCAACGCGCTCATCGCCGCTCTGCCCCTGCTGCTGGCCGAGGGGCTGGCCGCCTTCGTGGGCCTCGCGCGCCGGCCCATGGCCTACAACCTCGTCCTCTACGCCCTGTTCCTGCTGGCCTTCGCCTGGGGGACGTACCTGCACCCCAACCTGCCCTTCCGGATCGTGGTCCTCTGCCTGACCCTGACGATCCTCTTCGCGGAGATGCTGGTCATCGCCGTGCGGCGCATCCCCGACGTGCTGAAGGAGCAGGACCGGCTCCTCGTCACCTCCATCCTGTTCGCCCTGGCGGCGTCCCTGTTCCGCGTCGGCGTCACCGTGCTCAGCCCCCGGACGCCGACCTTCCTGGCCCACGCCGGGACCCTCCAGTTCGCCGCCGTGCTCCTGACCATCCTGGCGGTCATCGGCATCGCCGGGTCCTTCCTGATCCTGAACACCCACCGCATGGAGCGGGACCTGAACGAGGCCCGACGCAAGATCGAGACCCTGGCCAACACCGACGGCCTCACCGGCCTCTTCAACCGCCGCTACTTCGACGCCAAGCTGAAGCAGGAGCTGGAGCGCCTCCAGCGCAGCGCCCAGCCCCTGTCCCTCATCATGGCCGACATCGACTGCTTCAAGCTCTACAACGACACCTACGGGCACCAGGCCGGGGACGACTGCCTGAAGCAGGTGGCCGTCGCCTTCCAGGAATCCGGCGGCCGCGTCTCGGACATCGCGGCCCGCTACGGGGGCGAAGAGCTGGTCATGCTGCTGCCCAACACGGACGGCAACGGCGTGCACAAGGTGGCCCTCGCCATCCAGGCCGCCGTGCAGGCCCTGGCCATCCCCCACGCCACGTCCACGGCGGCGGCGGTGGTCACCCTGAGCGTCGGCATCGCCACGGTCCGCCCGGACCGCTCCCTCGCGCCGGACATGCTCGTGCGCTTCGCCGACCAGGCCCTCTACCAGAGCAAGGCCCACGGGAAGAACCAGATCCGGATCTACGGGTAGGGGACGGCTACTTCTCGCTGCCCGCCAGGACTCCGGCGGCGCAGCCGAGGATCACGGCGGTCACGCGGTTCTGCACATGGGTCAGGCGTCTGGCGCGCAGCCAGTCGAACAGCCGCGCCCCGAACAGGGCGTAGGTGGTGGCGCTGCTCCCCTGGATGAAGAAGAAGCTCGCCGCGAGCACCAGGAAATGCGCCGTGTAGTGGGCCGGGTCGATGAACTGCGGGAAGAGCACCGTGAACACCAGGATGGACTTGGGATTGGACATGCCCGTGGCGTAGCCCAGCAGGAATTGGCGGCGCGCCGGGGTCCGGGGCAGGTCCCGGGCGAGCGCGTCGGCAAGGGAGGCCCGCCGCCAGTTCTTCACCGCCAGCACGGCGAGGTAGACCACCCCGGCCCACTTGATGGCGTTGAACACCAGGTACGAGCCCTGGACCACCACGCCGAGCCCCAGATAGACGATGGCCATCTGCGTGATGTAGGCGCAGGACCCGCCGATGATGGCGGGCACGGTGCGGGCGAACCCGTTGCGCACGCTGGAGGACATGGAGAACATGGTCATGGGGCCCGGGGTGTAGGCGATGACCGTCATGATGAGGAAAAAGGGAAACCAGGCGTGCAGCGACATGGGGCGACCTCGCGCAGGCGGATCAAGGGGGTGCCGAGGCCCGAAGGCATAGCCCCGCGCGCCCGCGACCGCAACCGAAACCCTGGACGCGCCGCAGGAGACGATTGCTTCTTTCGACGCGACCGGGTAATAATTCAACCATATGAAAAAGTATCTCTGGCTCGTCCCGGCCCTCAAACTGGCCGTGTACTACGCCCTGTTCGGCGGGCTGTGGATCCTGCTTTCGGACCTGGCGCTGGCCACCCTGGTGCCGGACTACAACACCTACGCCCTGCTCCAGACCTGGAAGGGCTGGCTCTACGTGGGCATCACCGCCCTGCTGGTCTTCAACCTCTCGGCCCGCTACCTGCGCCGGGCCCTCGAACATCAGGAAAAGATCGCCGCCGGCCGGCTGCGCTTCGAGCTGGCCATGAACGCCGTGCGCGACGGCCTCTGGGACTGGGACCTGGCCACCGATCAGGTCTACTACAGCCCGCGCTACGCCGGGATGCTCGGCTTCGACCCGAGCGAACCCCGCCAGGACGTGCAGTTCTGGTCCGAACGCATCCACCCGGACGACAGGGAACGGGTGCTTACCGCCAACCAGGACTGCATCGAAAACCGCTGCAACGAGTTCGAGATCGAATTCCGCATGCGCGCCAAGGACGGGACCTGGCTCTGGATCCTCGGCCGGGGCAACGCCGTGGAGCGCGATCCCTCCGGCCGCGCCCGGCGCATGATCGGCACCCACACCGACATCACCGCGCGCAAGCTCGCCGCGCAGGAGACCGCCGAGAGCGAACAGCGCCACCGCATCCTCTTCGAGAGCTCCCCCCTGGGCATGGTCCTGCTCAGCCCCGGCGGCGCGATCCTCAATGCCAACGAGACATTCCTCCGCACCATGGGCGTCACCCGCGAGCGGCTCGCGGGCAGCGACCTCATGGCCTGCTGCTCCTCCGGCATGCGCGAGGCCCTGGACCGCGCCCTGGCCGGGGAGCGGGTGGTGCACGAAGACCGCCTCCGGCGGGACGTCGACGGGAGCCCCGCGGACCTGCGCGTGGTCCTGGCCGCGGTCCGGCCCGGGGAGCCGGACAGCACGGTCATCGCCACCGTGGAGGACGTCACCGAGCGCAAGGCCGCGGTGGACGCCCTGCGCGAGGCCAAGGCCGCGGCCGAGGCGGCCAACACGGCCAAGAGCCTGTTCCTCAGCAACATGAGCCACGAGATCCGCACCCCCATCAACGGCATCATGGGCATGCTCCAGCTCATGCAGGACACGCCGCTCAGCCCGGAGCAGGCCGAATACGCCCGCCACGCCGTGGAGGCCTGCCGACGGCTCACCCGGCTGCTGGGCGACATCCTGGACCTCTCCCTGGTGGAGGCCGGGCAGATGAAGATCGTGCCCCACGAATTCGACCTGCGCGACACCCTGGCCTCGGTCCGGGCGCTCTTCGAGCCGGTGGCCCGGCAGGCCGGGCTGGCCCTGCACGTGGAGGCCGACCCGGCCCTCCCCCTGATCCTGGTGGGCGACAGCAACCGGCTGCACCAGATCCTGAACAACCTGGTGGGCAACGCCCTCAAGTTCACGGAGGCCGGGGTGGTGCGGCTGGAGGCCGACCCCATGCCGGACGCCGGGCCGGGCGCCTGCGCGGTCCGGTTCACCGTGTCCGACACCGGCCCGGGCATCCCGGAGCCCATGCGCGCCGCGCTGTTCGAGCCCTTCACCCAGGCCGACACGGGCTACACCCGCAAGCACCAGGGCGCAGGCCTCGGGCTGGCCATCGTGCACCGGCTGGTCCGGCTCCTGGGCGGCGAGGTGCACATCGCCAGCGCGCCCGGCGCGGGCACCTCGGTCCGGTTCCACCTCCCCTTCCGCACGCCGGCCCCGGCCGCCCCGGCGGCCTCCGGCCCGGCTGCCTCCGGCCCGGTCGAGGACGCCGCCCCCGCGCCGTCCCCGACGGCCTCCGGCCCGGCTGCCTCCGCCCCGGCGGCCTCCGCCCCGGTCGCCTCCGCCCCGGTCGCCTCCGGCCCGGCTGCCCCCGCAACCGCCCCCCCGGACCGGCCCATCCGGGTCCTCCTGGCCGAGGACGACCCGGCCAACCAGCTGGTCCTGGCCCGGGCCCTGGAGCGGGAGGGCTGCGCCGTGACCGTGGCGGGCGACGGCATCCGGGTCCTGGAGGCCCTGCGCAACGACGCCTTCGACCTGGTGCTCATGGACGTGCAGATGCCGCTGCTCAACGGCGTGGAGGCCACGGTGGCCATCCGCCAGGGCCGGGCCGGGGAGCACAACCGGCGCATCCCCATAGTGGCCGTCACCGCCTACGCCATGCAGGGCGACGAGGAACGCTTCCGCGCCGCAGGCATGGACGACTATCTGGCCAAGCCCGCAGACCTCTCCGCCCTCCGCGACCTGCTCACCCGCCACACCCACCGCTGAACCACCCGAACCGCCCCTCCGAGGAATCCCATGTCCGTCGAACTGCGTCACCAATGCGCCGAGGTCCCCTGGGCCGCCGTGGCCGATATCCTGCGCCGCGTGGGCATGGCCCACCACGACCCCGAACTCCACCGCCGGGCCTTCGAGGCCAGCCACACCACGGTCTTCGCCTGGGACGGCGACCGCCTGATCGGCTTCGGCCGGGCCATCTCCGACGGGGCCTACCAGGCCGCGGTCTACGACTGCGCCGTGCTGCCCGAATATCAGGGACAAAGGATCGGGACGCGCATCATGGAGCGCATCCTGGAGCGGGTGGCCGGGTGCAGCGTCATCCTCTACGCCGCCCCGGGCAAGGAGGGCTTCTACCGCAAGCAGGGCTTCCGCCGCATGCGCACGGGCATGGCCCGCTTCGTCCACGCGGACGCCATGCGCGAGCGGGGCTTCACGGACTAGGGGCCGCGCGGCCCCCGCCGGGCCTTACGGCTTGCGGAACACGAAGAAGCGCAGGTCCGGCGGCTCCAGCAGGGTCACGCCGTGCCGCCCGGCGAACTCCCGGGCCGCCCGGCACACGCCGTTGTTGGTCTGGGGCCAGTAGTCGTGCCCGAGCACCAGCCCGCCGGGCTTGACCTTGGGATACCAGGCCTCCAGGTCCTCCAGGCAGCACGTGTAGGAGTGGTCGCCGTCGATGAACACCACGTCCAGGCCGCCGTCCCGGAACTGCCCGGCCGCCTCCAGGCTGGGGGCGCGCACCGGCCGCACGAAGAGGTGCGCCAGGTTCTTGCGGATATTGTCCAGAAACATCTCGTACATGGCGTCGTCCTGGATGAAGTCGAACTTCTGGTGCTCGGAGGAGCCCATCCAGGTGTCCACCGCGTAGATCACCCCGCCCAGGTTGCGGGAGGCCATGAGGCCGTTGGCCAGGGCGATGCTCGACCCGCCCATCCAGCTGCCGATCTCCAGGATGGCGGCGTTGGGCGGGGCCTGCCGCCCGATCTCCATGAGGAAGCGGATGTCCTGGGGCGCCAGGTAGCAGGACACCCCGTTGCACTCGTTCATCACCCCGGACGGGTCCAGGGGCGACTTGCCGATCTTGAGCTTCCGGTTGAACCAGGTCTGCTTGTTGTCGATCTCCAGGCGGTCGAAGAACCCGGGCGCGTAGCCCGTGCGCTCCCCCCGGCCGCGCTCGTCGGGCAGCGCGACGTACTTGTCCGCCTGCACCGGGCCGGGGGCGGCCTTGTGGCGGCGCAGCTGCTCCACCATGATGCGCTTGGCGTCCTCGGGCCGGAAATAGCGCTCCCAGGTGGCCCGGGCCTCGCGGCACATGCGCTCCAGGTCCTCCGGGGTCTTCTTGCGGAACCACTGGGCCAGCACCTCGCCCACCACGTCCACGGCCGACTCGGGGATGTCGATGCAGAACCGGGAGTAGTCGATCTCGTCGGCGAAGGGGAAGACGTACTCGTCGGAGATGTGCACCGGGATGCGGCCCATGCACAGGGTCTCGTAGAAGCGCACCGAGGACGAGCCCATGCCGCGCGGGCAGAGCACGGCCCAGGACTTGCGCATGTTGTTCACGTAGACCATCTCCATCTCGCGCTTCTTCTTCTCGTCCTCCATGTGCAGGTAGGAGGTCTGCTTGTCCGCCCAGTCCGTGGTGTTGGGATAGTGGAAGAAGTAACGGATGTCCTTGCGCTTGGCGATGCTGGCGATGGCCCGGGCCCGGACCGGGTCGGACTGCGCGCCGATGAAGCAGACGTCGTAGCGCAGCTTGGAGAACTCCAGCTCCGGGGCCTTGTCCAGCACGTGCCGCTTGGGAAAATGGGGCAGGGTCAGGACGCTGCCGTCGTCCGCATTGCTCCGGCGCGGGTCGCGGGTGAAGATCACCGCGTCGGTGCACAGGGGCTGGCCCCGGTCGTGGGAGGCCAGGAACACGTGGCGGGACTCGTACTCCCGGAACAGGGGCAGCGTCTTGATGAAGAAATGCGCCACCAGGGTGCGCAGGCGGAACAGGACCGGGGAGAGGTCGTAGGGGAAGACGATGTAGTCCGCGTCCTCGGGCCGGTCCACCGTGGCGTAGAGCCCGTCCAGGCAGCGGTTGGCCTCGTCCGTGCGGGCGAGCAGGGGGATCTTCGGCAGGGACGGGAACTCCTCCGGCAGGGTGAAGTCCACGCCCTCGCGGTAGAAATACAGGGAAAGGCCCGCATCCGTCATGTCCGCTGCTCCTCCGGCCGACCCCGCCTCGCGCGGCCGGCCATGAATTTCCGACGCTCGCCCAGCGGCGATGCAATATGCATACCCGCCCGGCGGGGGACAAGGGTTGCCCTCGGCCCCCGGCCGGGGGTATCCTGGCTTGGCCGGGACCCCGCGCGGGAGCCTCCGGCCCCCTGTTCCACCCAGAATCCGGAGGTCCGCATGGGCATCGACGAACGCCACGGCGAGGCCGTCCAGGCCATCCTGCGCGATCTGCGCGACAGCCACCCCCTGCTGGCCAGCCTCGTGCTGGAGGTCCCGGCCGCCCTGCTCCACCG
>JBFWIY010000089.1:0-8285 GCA_050255855.1 Desulfovibrionaceae bacterium | reverse complement strand
GCGAGGTGGTCCAGAAGCGCGGCCTGCTGGAGCGCCTGGCCCTCAAGAAGGTCATCTTCGGGGCCGAGGCCCACACCCCGCGCATGCGCGCCCAGTTCGAGGCCGCCCTGGGCGTGGAGCACAGTTTCGACATTTCCGGCATGACCGAACTCTACGGCCCGGGCGCGGGCCTGGAGTGCATGGCCCACCAGGGCATCCACTACTGGGCCGACCGCTACATCCTGGAGATCCTGGACCCCGTCACCCTCAAGCCCGTGACCCCGGGCGAGGTGGGCGAGATGGTGGTCACCAGCCTGTGCAAGCAGGCCAGCCCGCTCATCCGCTACCGCACCCACGACCTGACCCGGCTCATCCCCGGGGACTGCCCCTGCGGCTGCTCCATGCCGCGGCACGGCAGCATCCACGGCCGGTCCGACGACATGTTCGTTTTCCGCGGGGTGAACATCTACCCCGGCCAGGTGGCGGCCGTGCTGGCCAAGTTCCCCGAGCTCTCCAGCGAGTACCAGATCCTGCTCGCCCGCCACGACGGCCTGGACCACATGCGCGTGCGCGTGGAGCACCTGCCCGGCGCGGAGCCGGACGAGGCGGGCGCGGAGCGCATGGCCAAGGCCGTCATCAGGGAGATCCGCGCCCAGATCCTGGTGCGCAGCGAGGTGGAGGTGGTCCGCCCCGGCGTGCTGCCGCGCAGCTTCGCCAAGACCAAACGCGTGCTCGACGAACGCGGCGAGGACTAGCGCCGCCGAGCCCGCCCCGGAGGCCCCATGCCGAGCCTCGACGACCGATCCGACCGACACGTGGTCATCGACGCCCGCCCGGAGCACTACTGCTGCTTCCCGGACGTGCTCCTGGCCGACAACGGCGGGCTGTTGTGCATCTACAACGAGTTCGACCAGCACGCGAGCACCCGGCGCAAGACCCTGCTGCGGGCCAGCCGGGACCTGGGGGCGAGCTGGGGCGAGGCATTGGTGCTGAACTGCCTGCGCGGCTGCCACTGCCCGCGCCTGGCCCGCCTGCCCGGCGGGGAGCTGCTGGCCCTGGACGACGGCAGCCTCTACCGCAGCCTGGACCACGGCCGCACCTGGGCCGTGCAGCCCCGCACCGGCATGCAGCACAACATCAGCTCCCGGCCCGTGGCCCTCGGGGGCGAGGCCCTGCTCCTCACCGCCCACGCCCACCGCGGCGAGGCCGCTTTCCCGGGCCTGCGCCACTCCCCCACGGAGCAGATGGTCTACCGCAGCGACAATCTGGGCTTCGCCTGGCGGCCCTTTTCCGTGGCCGCCTTCGAGCGGCGGCTGGCCCTGTGCGAGGGGGCCGTGACGCGCCTGGCCGACGGGCGGCTGCTCATGCTCCTGCGCGAGAACACCCTGGTCTACGAACCCATGTACGCCGTGCTCTCCCGCGACGACGGCCGGACCTGGAGCGAGCCGCGGCCCACGCCGCTCATCGGCCACCGTCCCACCCTGGGGACCACCGCGGACGGGCGGCTGCTGGTCACCTACCGCGACGTGGGGCCCGACCCGGGCAGCGCGGCCTGGCTGGGGGACCTGGACGAGCTGCTGCACGACCAGGCCGTACACGGCCTGGCCCCGGACCCGGGCAACCCGGTCCTCACCCCGGAAGGCCTGCGCGTGGCCAACCCCGCCGGGCCCGACGCCGCGGTGCGCTACGCCCTGCGGCCCCTGACGGACGCCTCCCGGGCCCGGGCCGCGCTGCGGGCCGAGGTGCGGGTGGACGCCGCCGAGGAACGCGCCTGCGCCATCCGCTTCGGCGGGGTCTGGGTGCGGCTGTTCCCGGACCGGCTGGAGCTGGACCCGCCCGCTCCCACGGAGGCGGAAGCCGGGACCGGAGCCCCGCGCCCCCTGCGCCGCAGCTGGACGCCCGAGGTCTTCCACGCGGTGGAGCTGTTCTACGAGCCCGGCCGGGTGGTGCTGCGGGTGGACGGCCGCCGCCGCGCCGCCCTGGACGTGGACCCCGACGACCCGGCCGTGCGGCCCGTGCTCTTCGGCAACGCCGACCCGCGCGAGCGCAACGGCGGGGACCACACCTGGCGCGCCCTGCGCCTGGAGATCGACGAGCCCGGGCCGGGCCGCCGCGGCGTGTGGGCCTGGACCCCGGCCGACGGCCCGCCCGACGCCTGGAAGCAGGCCCGGGTGCTGGAGCTCAAGAACGCCCGCGCCGTGGCCCACTGGGGGCACTTCGGCTACTCGGGCTGGGCCGAGCTGCCCGACGGCCGGTTCTTCTGCGCCTTTCACCACGCCGACCCCGAGCCGCCCGGGGCCGACCCCCAGGCCACCAAGAGCCACGTGCGCGGGGCCTGGTTCGAGGCGGACGATTTTCTCCTGCAACACCGGGAGCAGCCATGAGCGACACCGACACCTTCTATTCCGACAACCGCTGGAACAACCTCCACGCCTACGCCCAGGCCCTGGAGGACATGGTGGCCGCCGGGGCCGACCCGGTGGAGAACGTGCTGGTCACCCTGTCCCTGGCCCTGGAGCAGTTCCCGGAGTGCCCGCCCGTGGACCCGGAGTCCCACCACGTGGCCTGCGTGCACTCCCTGCTGCGCGCCTGCCTGGGCGCCCTGCGCAAGGGCCGCCTGGACCAGGCCCGCGCCGGCCGGGACGTCCCGGCCCCGGAAAACCCGTCCCGCCGCCCGCCCCGGTCCTGAACCCCGGTCCCGAATCCGGTCCCGAACCGTCACCTCCAACCCCAGGAGTCCCCATGCCCGGAATCATCCTCACCCGTCTGGCCAAGGGCGCGGACCTCGTCGCGGAGATCGGCCGCGTGGCCCGCGAGCAGGGCCTGCGCAAGGCCAACATCCAGCTCATCGGCGCCCTCTCCGCGGCGCGGCTGGGCTACTACATCCAGTCCGAGCAGCGCTACATCGAGCACGCCGTGGACGAGGCCGTGGAGATCCTGGCCGGGCTGGGCAACGTGTCCATCAAGGACGACGACGTGCTCGTGCACCTGCACCTGACCCTGGGCCGCCGGGACGGCTCGGTGACGGGCGGCCACGCCATGGACGGCTGCGTCATCTTCGCCGCCGAGTGCAGCCTGGTCCCGGTGGAGGGCAAGGACCTGGTGCGCCGCCACGACGCGGCCACGGGCCTGTATCTCTGGAGCTGACGCCGGGGTTGGCGGCCGGGGTGGTTTTTTCCGTCGGGTGTGCTAGGCTGGGTCCTGTCGCCCGGCCCCCTCGCCCTTGCCCGGCGCAACGACCCGGCCCGCCGCCCCCGCCCGGGGGAGGACGGGCCGCCCGGAGGCAGCCATGCATCGTCCCGCGCGCCCCTGTCCGTCCATTTCAGCCCCAGGCCCGGCCTCTGGCTCAGCCCGGCCGCGACCGGCCGTCCTGTCGGCGGCCTGCCTGGTGCTGTGGGCCCTGCTCTGCGCCGCCCCGGTCCCGGCCCAGGAGCCGGAGGCGTCGCCCCGGACGGCCATCCAGGTCCCCGCAGCGAATACGACCTCGAATCCGGCCCCGAATTCGGCCGACGCCCCGGCCGACCGGCCCTCGCCCGTGGCCTCCCTCATGCCCACGGGCTTCGACGGGGTGCGCCTGGGCGCGGCCCGGGCCGCGGTGCCGGGCCTGACCCCCCTGCGCACCGAACGGGTGGAGAACGTCATGGACGGCGAGTACGAGCTGGCCTGGTGCGCCCGCAAGGACGCCCCGGCCGAGTTCGAGGGCGCGGCCCTGGACGGAGTGGAGTACGCCTTCCGCGACGACGCCCTGGCGGGCATCGTGGTGCGCATCCACGACGAGACGGGCTGGCGGCGGCTGCTGGCCTTCTACCAGGCCCGCTTCGGCATCGACGAACGCAGCGCCTTTGCCTACGACACCATCTGGGACCGCGTGTACCGCGAATGGACCGAGGACGGGCGGCGCTACTGCGCCTGGATCACCTGCGAACGGCAGACCGACAACTGCGCCGTGTCCAGCCTGACCTTCGACCCGGCCACGGGCAAGGGCGAGCTGCGCATCGGCGACCACCTCTGATCCAAGGAGGATTCCCATGGACCACGACGAGATCAAGAAGACCTTCGAGACCTATTTCGAGAAGTACAAGAAGACCGAGGGCGACCGCACGGCCTGGTCCGCGCCCTTCACCCAGTACAAGGGCCCGGAGCAGTTCGAGGTGAACCTCACCAAGTGCCCGCGGGGCGACGTGTTCAAGCCCTTCGCCAACGGCAAGAAACTGCCCGAGGTGGTGGGCTGGGACAACTTCCTCAACACCCTGCCCGACCTGGAGAAGGAGCACGGCGTGGACGCCGACGCCTTTTTCAAGGAGATGAAGGACAGCCTGTAGGCCTCCCCCTTCGCCCCCGGGACGGACGCCCGGGGACCGGCAGGCCCCCGGTCCAGGATCTGGACCGGGGGCCTGATCGCTGACGGCGCGGCTCCGCGCAGGGCGCGGCCGAGGTGGGGGCGCGGGGCCGCCGGAAGGCCCCCCGCGGCGGCGCGCCGCCGGGCGGAAAACCGGCCCGCCTACCAGCCCTTCTCGGCCAGCAGGTTCTGGATCTTCTCGCGGCAGCGCTCCTCCATGAGGACCATCTTGCGCGCCGAGGCCTTGTGGATCTTCTCCATGAGGGCGTCGATGTCCGCCGGTTTCTCCAGGAAGTCCATGGCGCCGAGCTTCATGGCCTCGATGCCCTTGTCCACGGAGGCGTGGCCGGTGAGGAAGATGACCTGCAGCTCGGGACGGAGCTTCTTCAGCTCGCGCAGGGTCTCGATGCCGTCCATGCCGGGCATCTGGAGGTCCAGCACGATGGCGTCGAAGGCCTTGTCCTTGGCGAGCTCCAGGGCCCGTTCGGCCGAGGTCTGGGCGGTGACGGAGATGCCGCGGGCGTCCAGGCGGTCGCTGAGGGCCTCAAGAAACTGGGGTTCGTCGTCCACAAGCAGAATCTTCTCGGACATGTTGCGCTCCTTGTCGTTACAGGGTCCCGGGTCGGGCTCAGGCGCGGGCCGGGGCCGCCAGGGGATGCACGTTGATGATGATGTCGCCGCCCGCCACGCGCCACTCGGCGCCCAGGGCGTCGCGCAGGGCCTGCTCGGCCGCGTCGGGGGCCGGGTGGTCCGCGGCGGGGTCCAGCCCGACCACGCGCACCTCCACCCCGCCCGCGCCGTCGGGCCGGGCGGAGAGGGTCAGGCGCTTGTCCGGCCCGGGGGCGGCCAGGGCGCGGCGCAGGGCGCGGGAGACCAGGGCGTGGAAGAGCTGCGGGTCGGACTGGAGCCGTCCCTCGGCCGGGCCCGGCTCCAGGGCCACCTGGGCCAGCACGGCGGGCCGCCGGTGCAGGGCGCAGGCCAGGGCCACGTGTTCGGCCATGTCCAGCTCGGCCAGGGGGGCGTCGGGCAGGTGGGCGAAACGGTTGAGGTTCTGCACCACGCCGTTGGCGCGCTCCACCTGCTCGTCGATGCGCATGGCCAGCTTGGCCAGGCGCGCCGGGTCCAGGGGCTCGCCCCGGCGTTCGGCCATGGCGATGAGGTCGCCGGTGAGCCCGGCGTTCTCGTGGATGATGGCCAGGCAGTTCTTGATCTCGTGGGTGGCCTGGGCGGTGATGCGTCCGGAGAGCTGCAGGCCTTCGGGCCCGAGCAGGCTCCAGGGGTTTTCGGTCTGGGCCATGACGTCGCTCCCTATCCCTGGACGGCCTTGTTCAGGGCCGCGATGAGGTCCTCGATGCGCACGGGCTTGATGAGGTAGGAGTCCCCGTGGTCGCACCCGGCCAGGAAGTCGGCCTCGGAGCCGTGCCCGGTGAGGAAGACCACCTTGAGCCCGGGCTGGATGGCCCGCAGCTTGCGGCTGAGCTCGATGCCGCCCAGCCGGGGCATCTTCACGTCCAGCACGGCCACGTCGAAGGCCTCGGCCGCGGCCAGCTCCAGGGCGGCCTCGCCGTTCGTGGCGTATTTCGCCTCGATGTTGCGGAACGCCAGCCGCTCGGCCAGGGCCGAGACCAGGTCCCGCTCGTCGTCCACCAGCAGTACGTGCATCACTTCTCCTCGGCTTGCGCCGTCACGGGCAGGGTCAGGGTGAACTTGGAGCCCTTGCCCACTTCGCTCTCCACCTGGATGTGGCCGCCCATCTTCTCGGCCAGGCCGTAGCTGATGGACAGGCCCAGGCCGGTGCCTCCGGAATCCTTCTTGGTGGAGAAGAAGGGCTCGAAGATGCGTTTCAGGTCGTCCGGAGCGATGCCGCAGCCGTCGTCGGCAACGCTGATGGCCACGTGCTCCGGGTCGGGCTGGCTGGCCCGCACGGCCACATGGCCGCCCTCCTGCACCGCGGCGAAGGCGTTGTTGACCAGGTTCAGCAGCACCTGCTGGAACTTGCCCCGGTCCATGGTCAGGGTCGGGATGTGTTCGGCGATGTCCACCTGGACCCCAATGCTCCGATACTCCGCCTCCTTGTGCAGAAAGTCCAGCACCTCGTGCACCGTGGGGTCCAGCTCGAAGGTCTGCACGCTCACGTCCAGGTGCCGGGCGAAGCCCAGCAGGCGGCGGGTGATGGTGCCGCAACGCTCCACCGAACGCAACACCACGTCCACGAGAGAGAGGAGCTTGTCGTCGGCCTTGTACTCGTCGGAATAGGTCATCAGGTCCTTCATGAGCCCGGCCTTCTCGCCGATGACCGCCAGCGGGTTGTTGATCTCGTGGGCCACGCCCGCGGCCAGCCGGCCGATGGAGGCCATCTTGCCCGCGTGCTCGGCCTGGCGCAGGGCCACCATGCGGGTCATGTCCGCCATGTGGATGCGGTTCACCAGGAAGGTGGCCACGGCCAGCACCACCAGCACGATGGCCAGGATGGAGGCCAGCAGGAAGCCGAGCAGCTCGTACCGGGTGTGGGTCCAGCTCATGAGCAGGTCGCTGCGGCTCTTGGTGACCATGAGGATGAAGGGCGAGTCCGGCACGTAGGCGTAGCCCACCACCAGCGCCTCCTCCCCCGGGACCGGGGCCTCGAAGATCTCGGTGTGCTCGGCCGGGTTGGGCACGGGCAGCTTGATCTTCTCCAGCACCCCGCCGTGGGAGAGGCTCGGGGTCTGGAGCACGCCCTGGTCGTTGATGATGAAGGCGTCGCCCTGGCTCATGAGCTCCAGGCGCACCAGGTCGTTGAACTGCTGGGTGTCCAGGGTGGCGCGCAGGATGAAGGCCGCGCCGTCGGACCGCGTCCCGCGCAGGGCGATGATGAGGTGCGGCTCGTTGCGGTAGCCCAGGAACACGTCGCTCACGGCGGAGCCGCGCTCCAGCACCGTGGGGAACCAGGGCTGGGAGCGGTAGTCCCGACCGCTCAGGCTGTACGGCCCCACGTAGACCCGCTGGCGTCCTTCGGCGTCGATGACCCCCAGGTCCACGAAGCCGCCGAAGCTCTCCTTGAGCCGGTCCAGCAGCCCGCGCAGCCGCGCCGGGTCCGTGAGCCGGTCGAACTCGTTGTCCGAGAGGATGAGCTGGAGGGCGCTCTTGCGCTCCTGGAGGTAGAAGCTGACGCTGCGCTTGGCGTTGGACACGATGCGCGTGGTGCGCAGCCGCACCTCGGAGTCCACCGCGGCCCGGGTGATGTTGTTGTCGATGACGGCCATGGCCAGCAGCGGCCCGAGCGCCACCACCTCCACCAGCAGGATGGTCAGCAGCCAGACGCGCCGGTAGCTGAACAGGCTGGGAATGGACCCCGAGCTCCCGGAGTCGTTCAGAAACCCCGGCTTGAGCCCGTGCAGCAATCCGCGGATGCGTCCCTGTCCCGATGCGTTCATGGTCGACCTCGTGTCGCGCCGGGACTAGCCCCGGTTGCGGGCCTTCTCGTTGGCCCGGCGCAGGGTCTCGCTCAGCACGTCGATGTTCACCGGCTTCTGCAGGTAGGCGAAGGCCCCGAGCGACATGCACAGGTCCTTGTCCGCCTCGCTGCCGTGGCCGGTGAGGATGATGACCTCCACGCCCGGCTTCTCGGCCTTGACCCGCTTGAGCACCTCGATGCCGTCGATGCCGGGCATCTTCAGGTCCAGGATCATGACGTCGGGCTCGTCCTGGCTGACCATCTCCAGGGCGCTGGCCCCGTCGAAGACCACGTGGGAGCCCACGTCGCGCATCTCCAGGCGCTCGGACAGGGTCTGCACGAACTCGCGCTCGTCGTCCACCAGCAGGACCTTGGCGGGCATGTCCAGGTCCACCTTGCGGTAGACGTCGGTCTGGTAGAAGTCCTTGCCGACCTTCACCTCCACGCGGCCCACGCCGTCCACGCGGCTCGCCAGCTCCTTGAGCTCCTCCTCCAGGCGGGAGAGGAGCATGACGTTCTGGTTGATGGTGATGG
>JBFWIY010000088.1:0-8315 GCA_050255855.1 Desulfovibrionaceae bacterium | reverse complement strand
CGGGTGGACGTGTTCCTGGGCAGCGAGACCCATCGCTTCCCGCACCTGGAGAACCTGCGCGCCATCTGGAGCGTGGCCGGGGTGGAGCCCAAGGCCTGGCTCATCGACCAGCCCGTGACCTTCGAGGACGGGAGCATGGACCTGGACGCCGTGGAGGCCGCCCTGGGCGGGCCCCGCGCGGCGCGCCTCTGGCTGCTGTCCACCTCCTACCACCGCGAGCTGCCCTGCTCCGAGGCGGCCCTGGCCATGTGGGCCCGCAACTGGCGGCGCGTGCAGGAGGCCGCGGGCGTGCTGCGCCTGGCCGCGGGCCAGGGCCAGCCCGCCGAGGACGAGGCGCGCGCCGCCGCGGCCCTGAGCGAGGTCCTGGAGTCCGCCCTGGAGGACGACCTCTCCCTGCACCGCTTCTGGCCCGCGCTCTTCGCCTTCGCCAAGCAGGTCAACGCCTTTTCCGCCGAAGGGCGGCTCACCCCGGGCGGCGCGGCGCGCCTGGCCGAGGCCCTGGTGGCGGCGGACGCCGTGCTCGGCGTGCTGGACCCGGCCCAGCTGCCCCTGCGCGCCGACGAGCTGCCCGAGGCCGCGGCCCGGCTGCTGGCCGAGCGCGACGCGGCGCGCGGGCGCAAGGATTTCGCCGCCTCGGACCGCCTGCGCGACGAGCTGGCGGCCCTGGGCTTCCGGGTGGAGGACGGCCCCGCGGGCTCGCGGGTGTTCCGGATCGCGGCCTAGGGGCGGATGGGCGGCCCCGGCGGGGCCTCAGTCGGATTCCAAGGGCGCGTCGGGATAGGGCGGGAGCCCGGCCTCGGTCACGTCCCGGACCAGCCCGGCCAGACCCGCGGAGCTCCAGCGGGCGGCCAGGACCTGCTGGTCGTGCAGCGCGGCCACGGCGTCGGGCAGCTGGTCCGGCAGGGCGGTCTCCAGGCGGCCGTCGTAGAGCACCCGGCCCCCGGCGCGCCAGACCGCGAAATCGTGGGCCTGGTCCGCCGCCGTCGGGGTCAGGAACCCCCCGTCCCAGCCCGCGGCCACGCCGCTCAGGCGCTCCAGCCGCTCCAGATCCAGCACCCGGCAGGCCCCGGGCGCCGTCAGGCAGGGCCGGGCCCCGTCGAACTGGCCCAGGTCCAGCCGCCGCGGCGCGGCCGGGGTCAGGCGCACGTGGTCGGGCCCCATCTCGGCCAGCTGGCGGTAGACCTGGCGCACCAGCCGCACGCCACCGTCCGACACCACCTTGCCCCCCACCACCACCAGCGCCGGGTCCTCGTCCAGGTCCTGGGCGGCCGCGTCCAGCCAGCCGGGGACCGGGCGCGCCCCGGGCGCGAGCAGGGCCATGCGCCCGGCGCGGCGCACCGAGTCCAGGGCGAGCAGCCGGTTGCGCGCCGCCCCGGCCCCGGGCAGGTCGGGCGCGCGCACTAGCTCCAGGGGGAGGGGACCGGCCGCGGCCGTGAGCCGGGCCGCCTGGTCGTCCGGTCCGTGGTGCAGCAGCACCGTGACCCCGGCCGTGGCCGAGGGCGGCGTGGCGGCGGCCAGGTGGGCCAGGGTGGCCTCCAGGAGCGCCGGGTCGGCCGGGTCGGCCAGGCAGAGGCGCACGGGGCGGCGCGCCGCCGCGCCCGGGGGCGGCAGCCGGTCGCTGCCCCGGGCCGCCAGGGCGCGCACCCAGGCCTGCTCGGGCTCGAAGGCCAGGGAGGCCATCCAGTGCCCCAGGGCGGCCGCGCCGTCGCCCGCATCCAGGGCTAGGCGGGCGCGCAGGTTGTGGGTCAGAAAGGTCGCGGGGCAGCGGTCCGCCAGTTTCCGGGCCGCCTCGGGCCGCCCGGCGGCGCGCAGGCCCCAGGCCAGCAGCGGCCCGGCCAGGCGGCCCGTGGCCGTGGCGCAGTGCGCGGCCACGGCCTGGACCAGGGCCTCGGCCGCGCCCAGCCGCCAGAGCCGCAGCACCAGGGGCAGCCGCCGCCCCGGGCTGGGCTCGGCGCGCACCGCGGCCAGCAGGGCGGCGGGGTCGGCCTCGGCCTCGCCGGGTTCGGGGCCGGATGCGGACGGTCGGCCGGGGGCGCGGTTCACGGAGGAGCCCAGGGCGCGCAGCCAGGCCATGAAGGGGACCGGGTTGGGCGCGGGGGAGCGGCGCAGCAGGCGGCCGAACAGGGCGGGCTGGTAGGGATCGAGCACCAGGGACTGGCGCAGCAGGGCGGCGGCCAGCTCCGGGCCGTGGGTCAGCAGCTCCGCCTGGGCTGCGGCCTGGTCCGGGGGCAGGCAGCCGAAGAGGTCCAGCCATTGCCGGACGAGATGGGTTCTCTCCATGGTGGGAATGTATCCCAGGTGGCGGCGGGCCGCAACGCCGCAAACAGAAGGCGGGCCCCCGGGGGACCCGCCTTCCGATGGACGCGCGGCGCTGGAGCCGCCCGGCCTATTTCTTCTTCTTGGGCTTGCCGGTGGAGAAGCGCTTGTTGTCCAGGCCGTACTTCTTCACCTTGTAGTTGACGATGCGGTAGGAGACGCGCAGCTCGCGCGCGGCCTGGAGCATGTTGCCGCGCGACTTCTTCAGCGCGTCCACCAGCAGCTCCTGCTCGAACTTGGCCACGGCCTCGCCAAAGGAGAGGTTGGTCTCGGTTGCCGAACTCTCCGCGGTCTGGAGCGTGGGCGGCAGGTGGTAGGTGCGGATGACCTCCTCCTCGCAGACCAGCACGGCGCGCTCCACGCAGTTGCGCAGCTCGCGCACGTTTCCGGGCCAGTGGTACAGGGTCAGAAGCTCGATGGCCGGGGTGGAGATGCGCTTGATCTGCTTGCCGTACTCCCCGGCGAAGTCGGCCAGAAAATGCTCGGCCAGCGGCAGGATGTCCTCGCGCCGCTCGCGCAGGGGCGGGATGAACACCGGAAAGACGTTGATGCGGTAGTAGAGGTCCTCGCGGAACCGGCCCTCGGTGAGCAGCTCCTCCAGGGGCTGGTGGGTGGCGGTGATGAGCCGCACGTCCACGGTGATGGGCTGCTCGCCGCCCACCCGGGTGATCTCCTTCTCCTGGATGGCCCGCAGCACCTTGGCCTGGGCGTCCAGGGAGAGTTCGCCGATCTCGTCCAGGAACAGGGTGCCGTTGTTGGCCACCTCGAACAGGCCGCGCTTGTTCTGGTAGGCCCCGGTGAACGCGCCCTTCTGGTAGCCGAAGAGTTCGCTCTCCACCAGTTCGGCGGGCAGGGCCGCGCAGTTGAGCTTGATGAGCGGCTTGTCCGAGCGGGGGCTGCCCGAGTGCAGGAACTCGGCCAGCAGCTCCTTGCCCGTGCCCGATTCGCCGCGCAGCAGCACCGTGGCCCGGGAGGGGGCCACCTGGCGCGCCTGGCGCAGCACCATGCGCATGGGCTTGCTGGCGGCCACGAAGTTGGAGGGGGGCGGGGAGTCCTGCCCGGACATGCCCTGGGTGAGCAGGTGCTTGTGCAGGGCCATCTCTTCCTGGAGCCGGGCCACGTGGTTGGCGATCATGGCCGCCACCACCTCCAGCAGGCGGCGGTGGTCCTCCAGGACCTCGCGCGGCATGATGGGCAGGTCGGCGGAGATGGTGCCCAGGACCTCCCGGTTCTCCTGGCTGCGGTTGATGACCGGGACGCTGATGAAGGAGAGGGACTTCAGCTCCTCCTCGGAGCGGCCGAAGGCCTTGTTCAGGAACTCGTGGTTCTCCGACATCTGCGGCACCACGGCGGACCGGCCGGACTCGTAGACCTGGCCGATGACGCCCTGGCCCGGGGAGTAGGTCACCTGGTCGTTCTTGGCCGGACTGTGGGTGAGCGAGAGGCGCAGGTTCTCGCTCTCCGGGTCCATGATGGCCAGGAACGCCCGCACGTAGCCCTGGTCGCGGGCCAGGGTCTGCAACAGGTTCTTGAGCCCCTCCTCCAGCGGCGTCTGGGCGGAGAGGTTGTCGAGGACCCGCTTGATGGTGTCCAGGTATTCGGTGCCGGGGCGATCCATGCTCCTCCTTCCGGGCTCGGGGACTCGGCCGGGCTAGGCCTGGGGGGCGTTGGCGCCCAGGTCCAGGGCCTTGAGGTTGAGGTCGGCGATCTTGGCCTTCATGCGGGCCTGGATGGTGCGGCGGATGGCGTCCAGGCCGAAGGGGAAGGCCCCGGCGGCCGCGGCCGCGCCGAGCAGCGCGATGTTGCCCGCCTGGATGGCCCCGGCGGAGAGCCCGAGGCTCAGGCAGGGGAAGAAGGCGGCCCGGTCCGTGCAGTCGGCCACGACGGCCTTGATGCCCTCCAGGCTGGGGCAGGTGGCCTGGCCCATGCTCACGGCCAGGGGCCAGATGAACTCCGAGTTGGAGAAGACCGTGCCGCCGGGCTTGAGGTAGTTCAGGCCGCGCAGGGTCTCCAGGGCCTCGAAGCCGAGGAGCAGGTCGGCCTCGCCTGGGCCGATCTTGGGGCTGGCGCAGCCGATGAGCAGGGTGGACTCCACCACGCCGCCGCGCTGGGCCATGCCGTGGATCTCGCCGCTGGTGACGGGCAGACCTTCGGCCAGGCAGGTCTGGGCGAGCAGGGTGGTGGCGGTGAGGGTGCCCTGGCCGCCCACGCCGGTCATGAAGATGCGAAGCGCTTCGGTGCTCATCTTACGCCTCCCGCTTGCGGGCCTTGATGTGTTCGCAGATCTGCAGGCAGAGCATGCAGCCCGCGCAGACCTGCTCGTTGATCTTCACCGCGCCGTCGCAGAGCTCGAAGGCGGGGCAGGCCAGCTGGGACAGGCAGTCCGTGCAGTTGTCGCATCCTTCGGCCACATAGGCGGTCTGGGTCGGTTTCTTCTTGTAGACCCGGCGGGCGTGCAGGGGGCAGGGCTCGCGCGCGATGAGCACGCGCACCCCGGTCATGTCCTTGAGCTCGCGCAGGGCCGCCTCGGTCTTCTTGAGGTTCAGCGGGTTCACGCTGCGGATCACCGGGACGCCCAGGCCCTCGCAGATCTTGGCGATGTCCAGCCGGTGGGCGTTCTCGCCCAGGATGGTCATCTCCACGCCGGGGTGGGGCTGGTGGCCGGTCATGGCCGTGGTGTGGTTGTCCAGCACCACCAGCAGCAGGTTGTGGTTGTTGAAGATGGCGTTGGCCAGCCCGGTCATGCCGGAGTGGAAGAAGGTGGAGTCGCCGATGAAGCCCACCACCAGCCGGCCCGTGGCCTTGGCCATGCCCGAGCCCGCGGAGACCGACGAGCCCATGCACACCAGGAAGTCGGCCATCTTGAGCGGGGGCAGGATGCCCAGGGTGTAGCAGCCGATGTCCGAGGAGTAGAGGGCGTCGTCGCCGATGACGCGGCGCACGGCGAAGTAGGTGGCGCGGTGGGGGCAGCCGGCGCAGAGGTTCGGCGGCCGGTTGGGCAGGCCTGCCGGGGCGGCGCAGGTCTTGGCCGCCGCGGGCTCGCGGCCGAGCAGCCGCTCCACGGCGGCGCGCACCATGCCCACGGTGAACTCGCCCTGGCGGGAGAGCCAGTCCTTGCCGTGGATGGCCGGGGCCAGGCCGCGCTTCTGGGCGATGACGCGCACGTCGTTCTCCAGCACGGGCTCCAGCTCCTCCACCACCAGCACGGCGTCCAGGCCGTCCAGGAAGCGGGCCACCAGGTTTTCCGGAATGGGGTGGGTCCAGCCCAGGTCCAGCACCCGGACCCGGCCGGCGAGGCCCAGCTCGGCCAGGGCGTCGGACAGGTAGGCCCGGCCGATGCCCGAGGCGATGACGCCCACGGAGCCGTCGCCGGAGATGGTGTTGTAGGGCGAGGTCTCGGCCTCGGCGGCCGCGGCGGCCAGGCGCTTGAGCAGCCAGTCGTGCATGGGCCGGGCGAAGGCCGGGATGGGCACGAAGCGCGAGGGGTCGCGCGTGAACCCGGCCACGGGCTGGGGCTCGGCCGTGGGGCCGAAGGTCACGGGCCCGCGCAGGTGGTTCACCCGGGTGGTGGTGCACAGCAGCACCGGCATGCCCAGGCTGCGCGAGAAGAGCAGGGCGTCGCGGGCCATGTCCTTGGCCTCCTGGGCCGAGGCGGGCTCGAACACCGGCAGGCCGCCCAGGCGGCCGTAGATGCGGTTGTCCTGCTCGTTCTGGGAGGAATGGCAGCCCGGGTCGTCGGCCGTGAGCACCATCAGGCCGCCCGGGGTCCCGGTGTAGGCCACGGTCATGAGCGGGTCGGCGGCCACGTTCAGGCCCACGTGCTTCATGGTGCACAGGCACATGGCCCCGCCCAGGGAGGCCCCGGCGGCCACTTCCAGGGCGACCTTCTCGTTGGTGGAGTACTCGAAGTAGTACTTCCCCTCGGGGGAGAGGCGGTAGAAGGTGTCCGGCACTTCGGAGGACGGGGTGCCGGGGTAGCAGGTCACGACGTTGATGCCCGCCTCCACGGCCCCGCGCACGATGGCTTCGTTGCCGAGCAGGAGGTGGGTTTCGCCCGCCGTTCCGGCGAGCAGCGGATTGGGCATGATGGCTCTCCTGGTTTTCGGTCCGGGCTAGTTGGTCCCGGAGAGCTGGGTGATCTTGAACTCCAGGAACCCGGCCTCCTGCGGCGAGGCGTTGGCGACCAGGTCCTTATAGGCGGCCAGGGCGGCCTGACGGTCGCCGGCCTGCTCCGCGGCCACGGCGAAGAGCCGCTGCATGGCGGGGCGATAGGCTTCGGGCGCGCCGGTGCGCAGGCCGTCCAGCAGGGCGCGGGCGTCGCCGGGCTTGCTGCCGAGCAGCAGGCAGCGGGCCTTGCCGAGCTGGGCCAGGGCCTTCACGTCCGGATCGTCGCCCTTGATGAGGGCGTCGAAGGCGTCCGCGGCCTTGGCGTAGTCGCCGTGGTCCATGAGGGCGGCGGCCAGCTCGATGCGGGCGGCCGTGGCCAGGTGGCCCGGGGAGTCGGCCAGGAAGGCGGTCAGGCGCTTGGCGCGCTCCTCGCCCGTGGTCTGGGTGAGGATGTCGCCCAGGCGCGTGCTGGCGGACTTGGCGGAGTGGGCGTCGTACCAGCGCCAGGCGCCGAAGCAGACCACCAGGACCAGCACCACCGCCGCGCCGATGACCACGGGCTTGCGATGGCGCACCACGGCGTCCAGCAGGGGGTGCAGACTCTCCGGAATCTGGTCGGAAATTTCCAGCTGGGGCAACTTTTCGGGGGTCGGTTGGGACATAAACGGTGTCAGCCTCCATTGAGCTCTCGGGTCACGCGACGTAGGAACAACGGGTGATAAGCAAAAATGTAAACAAGGTCAAAGGGGCGGTCGGGAAAAACAGAAAAATTTTCCTTTTAATCCCTGCGTATTGTCTGCATAACGAGGAAAATTAACAAAAAATGGAAAACGTGGGAAGGGGGGCGGGACGGCGCATTGATTTTTTGCCCGCCCCGCGGTAGCCAGGGGGCGATGCCCGAAGCCGCCCCGGCGCGCGGCCCGCGTCCGTCCCACCCTCTCACGCCAAGGAGCGTCCATGTCCAAGCTCAAGGATCAGGTCATCGACATCGCCCGCCGGGCCCGCGCGGCCTCGCGTCGCCTGGCCGCGGCCGACGGCCGGGCCAAGGACCGGGCCCTGACCGTCCTGGCCGGGCTGCTGGAGTCCCGCCGCGAGGCCATCGCCGCAGCCAACGCCGAGGACATCGCCGCCGCCGAGGCCCGCAAGCTGGAGGCCCCCAAGATCAACCGCCTGCGCATCACCGACAAGGTGCTGGCGGGCATGGGGAACGGCTGCCGCGAGGTGGCGGCCATGGCCGACCCGGTGGGCGGCATGGACCAGGCCATCAAGCGCCCCAACGGCATGCTCGTGGCCCGCATGCGCGTGCCGCTCGGGGTGGTGGCCATGATCTACGAGTCCCGGCCCAACGCCACCATCGAGGCGGCCATCCTCTGCCTCAAGGCGGGCGACGCCGTGATCCTGCGCGGCGGCAGCGAGGCCATCCATTCCAATCTCGCCCTGGCCGGGCTGCTGGCCGAGGCCCTGCGCGAGGCCGGGCTGCCCGAGGACGCCGTGCAGGTGGTGCCCTTCACGGACCGCGACGCCGTGGCCCAGCTGCTCAAGCTGGACCAATACATTGATGTGGTCATCCCGCGCGGGGGCGAGGGGCTCATCCGCGCCGTCACCGAGCAGGCCGCCATGCCCGTGCTCAAGCACTACAAGGGCGTGTGCCACATCTACGCGGACCAGGGCTGCGACGTGGAGGCCGCGGTGGCCATCATCCACAACGCCAAGACCCAGTACCCCAGCGCGTGCAACGCCCTGGAGTGCCTGCTGGTGCACGCATCCGCGGCCGAGGCCCTGCTGCCCCGGGTGGCCGAGCGCCTGGGCGCGGACCGGGTGGTGTTCAAGGCCTGCCCGCGCTCGCTGCCGCTGCTGGGCAAGTACGCCGAGCCCGCCGAGGCGTCGGACTG
>JBFWIY010000087.1:0-8335 GCA_050255855.1 Desulfovibrionaceae bacterium | reverse complement strand
CCGTCATGGTGGAGCACGGCCTGCACGGCGCTTCGGGCGCGGGCCCGGTCATCAAGGGCATCATCAATTATCTGTTCGTCGACCGCCCCGGCCCTCAGGCCGAGGCCGGACGCCCCCCGGCGGAGGTCCCCCTGTGAGCCCCATCGACCGCCGCATGGTCACTTCGGTCAACTGGACCCTGTTCGCCCTGACCCTGGCCCTGTTCGCCTTCGGCGTGCTCAACCTGTACTCCGCCAGCGGCTACCGGCTGGAGGACGGGATGAGCATCAACCCCTTCTATCAGAAGCAGCTCATCTGGGGCCTGCTCGGCCTGGGCGGCATGATCACCGTGCAGTTCTTCGACTACCGCCACCTCCAGAGCGCGGCCTGGCCGCTGTTCATCCTCTCGGTGGTGCTGCTGGGCGCGGTCATCGTCACCGGGCGGCACATCTACGGGGCCAAGCGCTGGCTGGACCTGGGGTTCTTCAACTTCCAGCCGAGCGAGATGGCCAAGATCGCCGTGCTCATCGTGGGGGCGCGCATCCTGGCCAAGGAGAAGGAGCAGCTGGACTTCCTGCGCCTGGCCTACGTGGCCGGGGTGGGCATGATCCCGGCCGGGCTCATCATGCTCCAGCCGGACCTGGGCTCGGCCCTGAGCCTGCTGCTCATCCTGGGCGGCATGATCCTCTACCGCGGGCTCACCAAGCGGGTGTTCCGGACCCTGTGCGTGGTGGGGCCCTGCCTGTTGCCCCTGGGCTGGTTCATGCTCCACGACTACCAGAAGCGGCGCATCCTCTCGTTCCTGGATCCGGAGATGGACCCCATGGGCGCGGGCTACCACAAGCTCCAGAGCGAGATCGCCATCGGCTCGGGCCGCATCTGGGGCAAGGGGTTCCTGGGCGGCACCCAGAGCCAGCTCCGCTTCCTGCCGGAGAAGCACACGGACTTCGCCTTCGCCGTGTTCGGGGAGGAGTGGGGGTTCGTGGGGGCCATGGTGCTGCTGGCCCTGCTCTGCGTGTTTCTTTATCAAATGATGGTCAGCGCCCGGGACGCCCGCGACCTGTTCGGCAGCTACCTGGCGGCCGGGGTCTTCTTTTATTTTTTCTGGCAAATCCTCATCAATATGGGTATGGTTCTCGGGCTCATGCCGGTGGTGGGCATCCCGCTGCCCTTTCTCAGCTACGGCGGCACGGCCACCTTGGTGAATTTTTGTCTGGTGGGCCTCGTGCTGAACGTATCCATGCGAAGATTCATGTTTAAGCAACGTTGATCCGGAGCTTGTTCGGATTTTCACGAAAAGGGGGACGCCGCATGGCCAAAGACGAAATCAACGCCTTTCTTGGCGCCGGCACCAACTATCAGGGCAAGCTGCATTTTCAGGGTTCGGTCCGCATCGACGGCAATTTTTCCGGCGAGGTGGAGAGCGACGGGACCCTGGTGGTTGGCAAGGAAGCCAATGTTGAAGGCACGTTGCGCGTCGGCGAGCTGGTGCTTTCCGGCAAGCTGACGGGCGAGGTGGTGGCCGGCCGCAAGGTGGTGCTGCACAAGAGCGCCGACCTGCAGGGCAACCTGAGCACGCCGGTGATCGTGGTGGAGGAGGGTGCGGTGCTCGATGGGCAACTGACCATGAGCGCCATGCAGGAGGGAGGGGCGTCCTCGCCCGGCGGCCAGGGGAACCCGCTCTGAGCCGGGCCCGCCCGGGAGCCGAAGCGGCTCCGGACGGGCTGCTTTTTTGCCAAAAAGCCTTTGACAGAGGCCCCGAAATCCGATACGTCCCAAGGACTTTGATCAAAAATTCACAACCTCATCCGGGGGAAGCGTATGGTCATTCCTGATAAATCGATTTTTATTCAGTTCGTTAACTTCGTGCTGACCATCGTGGTGCTCAATGCGCTGCTGTTCAATCCCATCCGCGGGATCATCAAGAAGCGCAAGGAGCTCATGGCCGGGCAGCTGGAAAGCATCGAGAAGTTCAACGAACAGGCGGCGGTCAAGGTCAAGGACTATGAAAAAGCCCTGGACGTGGCCCGCAAGCAGGCCGTTGAGGTCCGCACCGAGATGCGCCAGGTGGGCGTGACCGAAGAGCAGAAGATCCTGTCCGCCGCCGGCGTGCAGGCCGCCAAGACGCTCAAGGACGCCCAGGCCGACATCTCCAAGCAGGTCTCCGCGGCCATGACGCAGTTGGCCAAGGAAGTGGACGGCTTCGCTCAGAAGGCCGCGGACAAGATTCTCGGTTAGGGACGACGAATAAGGAGGAGGGATTACACCTTGAAAAGCAGTCGCAGACTCATCGCCTTGCTCTTCGTCTGTGTGCTGGCGCTTTCGGCCTTCGCCGCCGTCGCCCTGGCCACCGAGGCGGAGCAGGCCGGACACGCCACCACGGAGACGGTGCAGGGGCAAACGGCCGTCGCCGAGGGCGAACAGGTGGCCCACGAGGTGGCCACCGACGTGCAGCACGAAGTGGCGGCGCACGAGGAAGGGGGCGAGGCCCACCATGTCCCGTGGATGAATTTCATCCTGCGCGTGGTGAACTTCGCCCTGGTGCTCGGCATCCTGTGGTGGGCCGCCGGCAAGAAGATCGTCGGGTTCTTCGGCGGCCGTCGCCGTCAGATCCGCGAGGACCTGGACGACCTCACCAGCCGTCAGGCCGAGGCCCAGAAGAAGCTCAAGGAAGTGGAGCGCTCCATCGCCAATCTTGAGCAGGAGAAGCAGGCCATCCTCGACCAGGCCAAGGCCCAGGGCGACGCCCTGAAGAACGCCATCATCGAGAAGGCCAAGCGCGACGCCGAGGGCATCACCGCCCAGGCCAAGCGCACCGCCGAGAACGAGGCCAAGGCCGCCCTGGATCAGATGCGCGCCCAGATGGCCGACATGGTGGTCGAGGCCGCCGAGAAGCTCGTGAAGAGCAAGCTCACCGGAAAGGACCACGACAAGCTCGTGGATGACTATTTAACAAAGGTGGTGCTCAATTGACCGGCAACATCGTCTCCCGACGGTACGCCAAAGCCCTGTACGCGGTGGCGGACAAACAGGGTAAGCTTGAGGCGTTCGGGGCCCAGCTCTCCGGGCTGGCCGATGCCTTGAGTCAGGCGCCGGAGGCCCAGCGGTTCTTCAGGAACCCGGTCTTCACTCCAGCGGAGAAGAAGGCCGTTCTTGAGAAGCTCGCCTCTGATTTGGCTATGGACCCGGTGGTCAAGAATTTCTGCGATCTGCTCGCCGACAAGGAGCGTCTCGCGGAGCTCGCCGCCATCGCCGCCGACTTCAAGAAGATGCTTGAGGCCAAGCAGGGTGTCATCTCCGGCGAGATGCTCACCGTCTCGCCGCTCAGCCCCGAGCGTCAGAAGGACCTGGTGGACCGGCTTGAGAAACAGACCGGCCGCAAGCTCGTGCTCGACTTCGCCGCCGCCCCCGAGATCCTCGGCGGCGTGGTCCTCAAGATGGGGGATCGGGTGCTTGACGCGAGCCTGCGCGCGCAGCTGAATATGTTGAAAGAACAGATCAAAAGGGGTGAGTAGGGCCATGCAGATCAAAGCCGAAGAAATCAGCAAGATCATTGAGGAGCAGATCGAGAACTACCAGTCTCGAGTCGAGATGAGCGAGACCGGCCGCGTCCTGTACGTCGGCGACGGTATCGCTCGTGTCCACGGCGTCGAGAACGCCATGAGCATGGAGCTCTTGGAGTTCCCCGGCGGCGTCATGGGCATGGTGCTCAACCTGGAAGAGGACAACGTCGGTGTGGCCCTGCTGGGCTCCGACACCGGCATCAAGGAAGGCGACCCGGTCAAGCGCACCGGCAAGATCTTCTCCGTGCCGGTTGGCGACGGCGTTATGGGCCGCGTGCTCAACCCCCTGGGTGAGCCCATCGACGGCAAGGGTCCCCTGGACGCCAAGGAGACCCGTCCGGTGGAGATGAAGGCCCCCGGCATCATCCCCCGCAAGTCCGTGCACGAGCCCTGCTACACCGGCCTCAAGGCCGTCGACGCCATGACCCCGGTGGGCCGCGGCCAGCGCGAGCTCATCATCGGCGACCGCCAGGTCGGCAAGACCGCCATCGGCCTGGACGCCATCCTGGCCCAGAAAGACACCGACGTGCACTGCTTCTACGTGGCCATCGGCCAGAAGAAGGCCTCCGTCGCCCTGGTCGCCGACAAGCTCCGCGAGTACGGCGCCATGGACTACACCACCATCATCTCCGCCACGGCCTCCGAGCCCGCGCCGCTGCAGTTCATCGCGGCCTACTCCGGCTGCACCATGGCCGAGTTCTACCGCAACAGCGGCAAGCACGCCCTCATCGTGTACGATGACCTCTCCAAGCAGGCTGTGGCCTACCGCCAGATGTCCCTGCTGCTCCGCCGTCCCCCGGGACGTGAGGCCTTCCCCGGCGACGTGTTCTACCTCCACTCCCGTCTGCTGGAGCGCGCGGCCAAGATGGACGACAAGTACGGCGCCGGCTCCATGACCGCCCTGCCGGTCATCGAGACCCAGGCCGGTGACGTGTCCGCGTACATCCCGACCAACGTCATCTCCATCACCGACGGCCAGATCTACCTGGAGCCGAACCTGTTCAACGCCGGCATCCGCCCGGCCATCAACGTCGGCCTCTCGGTCTCCCGAGTCGGCGGCGCCGCGCAGGTCAAGGCCATGAAGCAGGTCGCCGGCACCCTTCGTCTGGACCTCGCCCAGTACCGCGAGCTGGCGGCCTTCGCCCAGTTCGGTTCGGACCTGGACAAGGCCACCCAGCAGAAGCTCAACCGCGGCGCCCGCATGGTGGAGCTCCTGAAGCAGCCCCAGTACCGTCCGCTGCCCGTGCAGGAGCAGGTCACCAGCCTGTTCGCCGGCACCCGCGGCTACATGGACGACGTTCCGGTTCCCGCGGTGCGCAAGTTCGAGAGCGAGCTGCTGGACTACATGCGCAACGCCAAGGCCGACATCCTGGCCGCCATCAAGGACAAGCAGAAGCTGGACGATGATCTGATGAAGCAGCTGGGCGCCGCCATCGACGAGTTCAAGAAGACCTTCAGCGCCTAACCCCGGGGGGACCGATGGCATCGCTTAGGGACGTTCAAAACAAGATCTCCAGCGTCAAGAAGACGAAGCAGATCACCAAGGCCATGAACATGGTGGCCTCGGCGAAACTGCGGCGGGCGCAGGAGCGGATCGAGAGATTCCGCCCGTACGCCAGCAAGTTCTACGAGATGCTGAACGAGCTCGCCGGCGGGGCCGATCCCTCGGTGCACCCCCTTCTGGAGGTGCGCGAGGAGATCAAGACCACCGGCATCGTGTTGGCCACGTCTGACCGCGGTTTGTGCGGCAGCTTCAACTCCAACCTCATCAAGACCGCGCTGCGGCTCGCCGCCCAGAAGAAGGGCGAGGGCAAGACGGTCAAGTTCTACTGCGCCGGCAAGAAGGGCAACGACGCCGTCCGCAAGACCGGGTTCGAGATCGTCAAGGGGTACCGCGACGCCATGAGCCACTACGACTTCACCCTGGGAGCCGAGCTGGGCAACATGGTCATCAGCGCCTACCTGGCCGGCGAGCTGGACGAGGTCATCGTGATCTACGGCGAGTTCGTGTCCATGGGCCGGCAGGAGCCCCGAACCCTTGAGGTGCTGCCCCTGAAGCCCAGCGAGGGCGAGGGCGCCGCTTCCGGCGGTAAGGACTTCATCTACGAACCCTCCGTTGAGGGCCTCCTGGCCGAACTGCTGCCCCGGTTCGTCAAGGTCCAGGTCTACCGGGGGCTGTTGGACACCTCCGCCAGCGAGCACGCGGCCCGCATGGCGGCCATGGACAACGCCACCAAGGCCTGCGACGACATGACCCACACCTTGACGCTGCTCTTCAACAAGACGCGTCAGGCGGCCATTACCACGGAACTGATGGACATCGTTGGCGGCGCCGAGGCGCTCAAAGGATAATAAAGGGGAACAGTCATGAGCAACGTTGGAAAAATCGTGCAGGTTATCGGCGCGGTTGTCGACGTCGAGTTTTCGGAAGGCAACCTGCCCAGCATCATGAGCGCGCTGGACATCAAAAACCCGAACAACACCGACGCGCCGAACCTGGTCTGTGAAGTGGCCCAGCACCTGGGCAACAACGTGGTGCGCACCATCGCCATGGACGCCACCGAGGGCCTGGTCCGCGGCATGGACGTCGTCGACACCGGCGAGCCCATCTGCGTGCCGGTGGGCAAGGCCTCCCTGGGCCGCATCATGAACGTGGTCGGCCGTCCCGTGGACGAGCTCGGCCCCATCGATGCGGAAAAGAAGCTGCCCATCCACCGCGAGGCCCCGCTCTTCACCGAGCAGAGCACCAAGGTGGAGCTGCTGGAGACCGGCATCAAGGTCGTGGACCTCTTGATCCCCTTCCCCAAGGGCGGCAAGATGGGCCTCTTCGGCGGCGCCGGCGTGGGCAAGACCGTTATTCTCATGGAGATGATCAACAACATCGCCAAGCAGCACGGCGGCCTGTCCGTGTTCGCCGGTGTTGGTGAGCGCACCCGTGAGGGCAACGACCTCTACCACGAGTTCAAGGGCGCCGGCATTCTGGAGAAAGCCGCGTTGGTGTACGGTCAGATGAACGAGCCCCCGGGAGCCCGCGCCCGCGTCGCCCTGACCGGCCTGACCTGTGCGGAGTACTTCCGCGACGAGGAAGGCCAGGACGTGCTGCTCTTCATCGACAACATCTTCCGGTTCACCCAGGCCGGCTCCGAGGTGTCCGCCCTGCTCGGCCGCATGCCGTCCGCGGTGGGTTACCAGCCCACCCTGGGCACCGACCTCGGCGCCCTGCAGGAACGCATCACCTCCACCACCAAGGGCTCCATCACGTCCGTGCAGGCCGTGTACGTGCCCGCGGACGACCTGACCGACCCGGCCCCGGCCACGACGTTCTCCCACCTGGACGGCACCCTGGTGCTCTCCCGGCAGATCGCCGAGCTGGGCATCTACCCCGCGGTGGACCCGCTGGACTCCACCTCCCGCATCCTGGATCCGCTGGTCCTGGGCGAAGAGCACTACTTCACCGCCCGTCAGGTCCAGCAGGTGCTGCAGAAGTACAAGGAGCTCCAGGACATCATCGCCATTCTGGGCATGGACGAGCTCTCCGACGAGGACAAGCTCACCGTGGCCCGGGCGCGCAAGATCCAGCGCTTCCTCTCCCAGCCCTTCCACGTGGCCGAGGCCTTCACGGGCCGCGCCGGCAAGTACGTGAAGCTTGAAGACACCATCCGTGGCTTCAAGGGCATCCTGGAAGGCAAGTATGACGACCTGCCCGAGCAGGCGTTCTACATGTGCGGCGGCATCGAGGAGGCCGTGGAAAACGCCAAGAACCAGTAAGGAACCGCCATGGCTAAGAAGCTGCTTTTGGAAATCGTGACCCCCGACCGCAAGGTCCTGTCGCAGGAAGTGGACTACGTGGGCGCCCCCGGCGCTCTGGGCGAGTTCGGCGTGCTGCCGAACCACGTCCCCTTCCTGTCGGCGCTGGGCATCGGTTCCCTGTTCTACAAGGACGGCAACCAGACGCACTACGTCTTCGTTGCCGGCGGGTTCGCCGAAGTCAACGGCGAAAAGGTGACCGTGCTGGCCGAAGTGGCCGAGAAGGCCATGGACATCGATACCGAGCGCGCCCGCAAGGCGCAGGATCGCGCCCAGGCCCGCTTGGCCAAGCAGCAGGACCAGGTCGACTACGCCCGCGCCCAGGCCGCCCTGCGCAAGGCGATGGCCCGGATGTCCTGCGTGGACGCCGGCAAGCGCGCCGGGACCTGCTAGCGGCCGATCCGTCGGTCCGCTTGTCGATGACATAGACCCTCAACAGGGCAGGCCGGTCCGCCGGCCTGCCCTTTTTCATGGGATGCGGCCTGGCCTGTTCGGCCGCCTGCGGCGCAACCGCCTGCGGCGCATCCGGCGCATCCGGCGCATCCGGCGCCTCCGGCGCAACCGGCGCAACCGGCGCAACCGCCGCCCGCCCGGCTTGGTCCGGCCCGCCCGTCCCGCCCCGCGGGCCTGGCGGCCCGGTCGGCGCGCCGGGCCCATGGGCCCGCCCCGGCGCTTCGGCCTGCCCTGGGAGCGCCCGGTGCGGCCCGAGGGCGGGGAGCGGCGGCCCGTGTTCGCGCCGGTCGGCGCGCCCGCCGCGGCCCTGTCCGGCCCGCCCCGTCCCGCCCCCCCCTTCGCCTCTCCCCGAGGGCAGATCGGCGCTCCGGGGGGCATGACGGGACGGGGTCGCTCGTGGTATGGACCTGTTCGCGCCGTCCGCCCCGGCGGGTGGTCTGCGCCGCGCCCGGCCCGTCCGGCCGGGGCGCGTCCGGCAACCCCGCCGCCCCGTCGCCCCGCGACCCGGCGGCCCAAGTCTGCGAGGCTTCGCA